>DASPNR010000030.1:300000-480863 GCA_035626395.1 Candidatus Limnocylindrales bacterium
TCTTCTGATCGAAAATGGCCGGGATCGTGCCGTCGTCGGGCGCGCCCTGTCCCCACATCGTCGACCCGCCGAAGAAGCCGATCGTGCGCGAGTCGGGCCTGTTGTTCTCCGGGCCGCGGCGGTGGACGCGATAGCCGCGCTCGTCGACCGTGACGCTGCCAGTCTGCATGGGCAGGCGCCGCCATTCGACGAAGGGCACGTAGTCCTCGACGGTGCGGCGGATGTCGGCGAACATCGCCCGTGCCGCTTCCTTGTCCGAGTAGTTGGGCAGCTCGGCGCGCTCGTCGGAAAGCGGGAAGCGGTGCTTGTAGAGATTGACGAGGTCGCCGGCGACCGCAGTCAGCAGGAGCAGGGCCATCCATGTGCCCGCCACGAGCACGGCCTGGACGAGGAGACGGCGCAGGAATCGCGAAGGCTGCATGCAACGGTCCGCTGCGCCGTCAGAGCAGCCAGCGCGGAACGCGCTGGCAGTAGCGCTCGTACGCCGGGCCGAAGCTCTTGCGCAGCGCCGGCTCTTCGTACAGCACGATGAAGCTCTGGAACGCGGCAGCGACGACCGTGCCATAGAGCGCCAGCCAGGGCGACCGCAGGAGCAGCGCTTCGCCTGCCAACACCGCAAGGACGCTGACGTACATCGGATTGCGCGTGAATCGGTACAGTCCCGTTGCCACCAGCTCCTTGGGCGGATCGATCGGTGCCGGCGTTCCGCGGCCGCGCTGGGTGAAATCGTACGCGCACCATAGATAGCCTGCGATTCCGGCGGCGATGACCGCGATGCCGGCAATGCGGCCGGAGCCGGCCGCTGGCGCAGCCTCGGCGCCGGCCAGCCAGAGCAACGAGAATGGCGCGTAGATGGTGACGGTGCCGGGAACCAGCACCGTGAACAGGATCGTCTTCAGCGCTGCGGCTGTCGTCTCGCGCACGCCGCAGAAGACGCTGCCGGCTCGCGCGATGCAACCGGTACAGCCGTGCACGTCGATTGGTCGCCGCTCGGCCGGCCGGCCAGCCCATCGTCAGTTCCTGTTCTGCCGCGGCGGCGGCGATGAGCCTTTTGCTTGGCGGGCAAGGGCGGTTATCGTCCGGCAGCCGCGCCTCTCGCGCTTTGCGCGCGAGGTGCCGGCGAGGAGATTCGCATGAGCGAGCCCGCTTTCGACCTCGACGCCATCGACGTGTTCAGCCCTGCCCACTACGTCGCGCACGGCTATCCGCATGCCGAGTGGAAGTACCTGCGAAAGCACTCGCCCGTGCACTGGTACGAGGTGCGCGCCGACGTCGATCCGTACTGGGTCATCACCAAGCACGCCGACATCGTCGAGCTTTCCAAGCAGCCCGAGATCTTCCAGATCGCGCCGCGCCTGGCCATGTTCCCGCGCCGCACCGATCCGCCCACGCGGCCGCGCTCGCTGCTGAACATGGACCCGCCCGAGCACGGCGACTATCGCCGCGTCTCGGCCCGGCAGTTCACGCCGCGCACGGTCACGCAGCTGGCGCCGCACGTCGACGACATGACGCGCGAAGTGCTCGATGCCGCCGCGCGAAAGGAGTCCGGCGATTTCGTCGCCGACATTTCGGCCCCCATCACCATCGGCGTCATCGCCGACATGCTGGGCGTGCCGGCGGCCGATCGCGAGAAACTGTTCCACTGGACCAACGAGGTCATCGCGCCGGAGGACCCCGAGTTCGCCACCGGCAACGCCGGCGAGACGTTCGAGAAGGCACGCATCGAGCTATTCACCTACTTCAAGGCGCTGTCGGACGAGCGCCGCAGGAATCCGGCCACCGACATCGTCAGCACCGTTGCCAACGGCACCGTGCACGGGCAGCCGCTGCCGGACTTCGAGCTGCTGTCCTACTACATGCTGCTGGTGGCGGCGGGCAACGAGACGACGCGCAACGCCATGACCGGCGGCATGATCGCGTTCCTGGAGAACCCGGGCGAATGGGAGAAGCTGCGGAGGAACCCGCAGCTTCTGGACCTGGCGATCGAGGAGATCGTGCGCTGGACCACGCCGGTCATCCAGTTCGCACGCACGCCGACGCAGGATTACGTGCTGCGCGGCAAGACCATCAAGGCGGGGCAGCCGTGCTGCCTGGTCTACCCGTCGGGCAACCGCGACGAGGACGTCTTTCCCGACGGCGACGTCTTCCGCATCGACCGCGATCCCAATGACCACATCGGCTTCGGCCGCGGCGAGCATGTCTGCCTCGGCGCCCACCTTGCGCGCCTCGAGCTGAAGACCGCCTTTCGGCATCTGCTCGAGCGCCTCGAGCACGCCGAGCTGGCCGGGCCGGTCGAGCGGGCCCGGTCCTCGTTCGTCGGCGGCATCAAGCGCGCGCCGATGCGGTGGTCGATCCGGGCCTGACGCCGGCGCCGGACGCGCCGCGCCTCTACGCCATCGCCCGAGCCTTGCCGGTGGCCGGCTCCTCGGCCGCCGTCAGCGAGTGCTCGATGCGCATGCCGTAGAAGCTGCGGTGGACGAAGAACATCGAGATTGCCACGAAGACCGCCGACAGGACCAACGTCAGTGCCGCGTTGGTGTGCGAGAGCTCGACGGCCAGCTCAACGGCCAGCAGGCCGAAGAGCGTGGTGAACTTGATGACCGGGTTCATGGCCACCGAGGAGGTGTCCTTGTAGGGATCGCCGACGGTGTCGCCGACCACGCACGCTTCGTGCAGCGGCGTGCCCTTCATCTTCAGGTCGACTTCGACGACCTTCTTGGCGTTGTCCCAGGCGCCGCCGGCGTTGGCCATGAAGATTGCCTGGTAGAGGCCGAAGACCGCGATCGAGACCAGGTAGCCGATGAAGAAGAAGGGCTCCAGGCAGGCAAAGCCGAGCGTTCCGAAGAATATCGCCAGGAAGATGTTGAACATGCCCTTCTGGGCGTATTGCGTGCAGATCTGCACCACCTTGCGGCTGTCGGCGACCGACGCCTTGTCGGAGCCTTCGAGCTTGATGTTGTTCTTGATGAACTCGACGGCGCGATACGCGCCGACGGACACCGCCTGCATCGAGGCGCCCGAGAACCAGTAGATCATCGCGCCGCCGGTGACGAGGCCGAGCAGGAAGGGCGCGTGCAGGATCGATATCTTCTCGACCTGCTCGGTCAGGCCCGCCGTCAGCATGAACAGGATCGAGAAGATCATCGTGGTGGCGCCCACGACCGCGGTGCCGATCAGCACCGGTTTGGCCGTGGCCTTGAACGTGTTGCCGGCGCCGTCGTTCTCCTCGAGGAACAGCTTGCCCTTCTCGAAGTCGGGCGTGAAGCCGAAGTCCCTCTGGATCTCCTTGTCGATGCCGGGGATGTTCTCGATCAGCGAAAGCTCATACACGGACTGCGCGTTGTCGGTGACGGGGCCGTAGGAGTCGACGGCGATGGTCACCGGCCCCATGCCGAGGAAGCCGAAGGCCACCAGGCCGAATGCGAAGATCGGCGAGGGGTCCAGGGTGCTGCCGGGAACCGGGAACAGCGCGCCCATGCCCATCGTGCTGACGCCGTAGGCTAGGCCCATCAGGGCGACGATGAGCATCCCGAGCCAGTAGGCGCTGAAGTTGCCGGCGACCAGGCCGCCGATGATGTTGAGCGACGCGCCGCCTTCGCGAGATCCCTGCACCACCTCGCGAACGTGCCCCGAGTTGGTGGAGGTGAAGATCTTGACGAACTCGGGGATGAGCGCGCCGGCCAGCGTGCCGCACGAGATGACGGTGGAAAGCTTCCACCACATCGAGGTGTCGGTCTGGCCGCCGATGACGATGTCGCCGATGAGGAAGTAGGAGACGGCGTAGGTCAGCACGACCGAGACCAGCGAGGTCAGCCACACCAGGAAGGTCAGCGGCTTCTCGAAGTCCATGTGCGAGGCGTTCTCGTAGTTGCTCTTCTGGATGGCGTTGTTGGCCATGTAGGAGGCCCAGCTGGCGCCCACCATCATGATGCGCATGGCGAAGATCCAGACCAGGAGCTGCACCTGGATGCGCGGCGCCTCGTCGGCCAGGCCGAGCGTGGCCAGCAGGATGAACGTGATGAGCGCGACGCCGGTGACGCCGTAGGTCTCGAATCCGTCGGCGCTGGGCCCGACCGAGTCGCCGGCGTTGTCGCCGGTGCAGTCGGCGATGACGCCGGGGTTGCGGGCATCGTCCTCCTTGATGCCCAGTACGATCTTCATGAGGTCGGAACCGATGTCGGCGATCTTGGTGAAGATGCCGCCGGCGATGCGAAGGGCCGAGGCGCCGAGCGATTCGCCGATGGCGAAGCCGATGAAGCAGGGGCCGGCAAAGTCCCCCGGGATGAACAGGAGGATGGCCAGCATGATGATCAGCTCGACCGAGATCAGCACCAGGCCGATGCTCATGCCTGCGGTCAGCGGGATGTCGTAGGTGGGATACGGCTTGCCGCGCAGGCTGGCGAAGGCCGTGCGCGAGTTGGCGAAGGTGTTCACGCGGATGCCGAACCACGCAACGCCGTAGCTGCCTGCGATGCCGATCAGGCTGAAGAGCAGGATGACGACCACGCGGAAAGCCGTCATGTTCTCGTTCGTCGTCAGAACGCCGAAGTACAGGACGATGACCGCGCCGATGAAGACCTCGAGGATCAGGATGAACTTGCCCTGGGTGATCAGGTACTCCTTGCACGTCTCGTAGATGAGCTCGGAGATTTCGAGCATCGAGCGGTGCACCGGCATGTTCTTGAGGGAGCGGTACTGGTAGAGGCCGAAGACCATGCCGAGGGCGGAGACGATGATGCCCAGGAAGAGGATGGTGGAGCCGGTGACGCTGCCGCCGAAGAAGAGGGGCTGGTCGAAGCTGGGAAGCACGAGGTCGGCTTCGCTGGCCAGCGCGGGCATGGCGGTCAGGCCGGTGAGCAGGCAGGCGACGGCGGCGAGCAAGGCCGTGCGGAGAACTACGGCGCGGCCTTTTACGGCGCGTACGGTTACGTCCATTGGTCTGGTCCTCTTTGACTAAAAAACGGGAGTAGAAAGCCGGGGCTTATAGCAAGGTAACGCGACGAGTCGAGCCCCGGCGGCGGGAGCGGCCCATCTGCGGCCTTGAGGGGGTCACCGGTCGCTGAGGCAAGCCGCCGGCCAGCCTCGCTCCTGTTCGCCCGGCCCTTTCGTCCGGGCCGCTCTCGCGGCCCCGGGCCCGGCGCACCCGGCCGTCAGCGGCCCGGGCCGTTCTCCATCGTCACTGTGCGGATGTCGGCCAGGACGGTGTCGGCGTGGAGGTAGGAGGAGGTGTAGATGTTGCGGATGGTGCCGGCGGCGTCGATGAGGAAGACGCGCAGGATGTGGGAGATGGTGCCGAGCGGGCGGCCCTCGGCGTCGGTATCGTGACGGACGCTCTGCCCGTAGGCGTCCAGGATCGGTTCGAGCCGGTCGGCCGAAGGCGTGGTCAGGAACAGCCATCGCAGCGGCGGGCGGCCAAGGGCTCTGGCCATCTCGGCCATGTGCTGCGGCGTGTCGCGGTGGGGGTCGAGGCTGAGCGAGAGCAACTGTGTGCGCGGATGCAGCGCCGGATCGGCGTTGAGGGCATCGCGCACGCGCGACATGACGAAGTTGGCCAGAGGGCAGCCGTTGGGATCGGGGCAGGAGCGGTAGACGAAGGCCAGGACGGTGATGCGGCCGTGCAGGAGCTCGGCGAGCGATCTTTGGTTTCCCTCGCTGTCCAGAACCTTCCCGTCAGCCGCCTTCCCGAGCGGCGGCAGCTGGTAGGTGCCGGGGACAGGTGCCGGAAAGCTCAGCTCTTCGTATCCGGGCGCGGCTATCGGATCGTTGGTGCGCACTGCGGGCGCAGGCTGTGGCGACGCTCGTACCTGCGATGCCGACGCGGACGCGACCGGCGCCGCTACCGAAATGATCGCGCCCAGCACGGCCATGGCCAGCAGCGTCACGGGCGCGCCCCGCACGGCCTCGAGCAGCAGTGCCCTGAGCGCGCTCCACGCAACGTTCGCAGCAACGGGGCGGAGCGCGCCCGCAGGGAGCCTAGGCGTGCGATGCAAGAACGTCAGTTCGCGGCTGCCGCCGCGTCGCGCGCGGTCTTGGCCGGGCTGGCGTAGAGGGCGCGCGAGCCGAAGCGCATCTGATGCGGCGCGCCCAGCCCGTCCTTGATGAAATCGAGCGCGAACTTCTCCTTCAGCTCCGTCCCGTCCCACTCGTAGGCCTTGAAGAACTGCAGCGGGCTGCCGTCGTCGCTCGTCTTCTTGTCCCAATTCGCCAGCAGCGAGGATGTGAAGTAGAGCCGCTTTCCGTCCCAGCTCTCCGAGACCATGTTCACCTGCGGCCCGATCTTCTTCTCGTAGATCTGCCTGGCCTGCCTCGGGTTGGAGACGTCGAACAGCCGCGTCATGCCGTCGTTCCACGTGTTGACCCACAGCAGGCGGTCATCGGAGCTGATCGAGATGTCCACGGGCAGCGGGACCTTGGTGGCATCGCCGATGTCGCCGACCGCTTCGGCGGTCCAGTTGCCCTGCGCGTCCGCCGCGATGAGCCAGATCTTCGAGGTCAGCGCGGTCGTCGTGAAGCAGTAGTCGTTGTTGGCGCCCCAGGCGCAGCGGATCTCCAGGGGAGCGCCGGGCACGTCCAGGACGACCTTCGGCGTGCGCTGGTGCAGGTTCCAGACCACCACCGTGTTGCCGAACTTCTTCATCGCCTCCGCATCGGCCATCAGCGACGTCAGGTCGCGCATGTAATTGGCGTGACCCGTGAAGGAGGACGTGATCAGGGCGTTGCGCCGCGGCAGCGCGCGCGAATCGTAGCCGTAGCCGTCGGCGAACTGGCCGGTTTTCTTCGCGCCGAGCAGATCGGCATCGGTGGGCATCCAGTGCGTGGTGATGTACTTGCCGTCGTTGGTGTACTCGACCATGCCGGTGCGCCCGCTCCGGTCGGCGGCGTTGGAAAGACCGGTCACCAGCATGCGGCCGGGAAGCGCGTACAGCGTGTGCGGGCCCATGACGCCGCCGCTCTTGGGCGTGAAGTCCTGGATCGTCTGCACGACCTTGGGCTTGGAGGGGTTGGTGTGGACGTCGAAGATGAAGATGCGGCCCGAGTCCAGGCCCGCCGCCCACAGGTGGCGCCGATCATCGGTGAAGCCGGAATGGTGCGCCTCGTTGCGGCTGCCCACCGAGGCCGACGCAATGACCTTGCCGTAGCTCTTCGATGACGGATGGACGTCGATCGTGACGAGCTTGTCCTGCTCGTCGCCGACTCCAGGCATGCCGAGCGTCCAGACATAGACATAGTCTTCCTGGCCTACGATCTTGGCCATGTACGGCGACATGCACGTTTCGTCGGCATGCGCGGTGCTCGCGGACAGGAAGATGACGGCGAAGAGCGACAGGATCGATTTCATCGCGGACCCTCCGTCGCCGAGATAGGCGTAACCGTTCGTGAGGTCGAGCGCGCTCAGGCCGCGGCGGCTTGCGTGGCACGGGCCGGCGCCGGCTGCTGCAGCGCCGAGCGTTTGGTCAATTTGTAGTCGGCCAGATCGGCGTGGCGCGTGTGCCACCAGTACGTCGTCGTCGTGCCCGACCAGTTGTTGGTGATGTGGCCGGCGGCGTCCTTGTACCAGCTCTTGTCGACAGCGGCCCATGCCGTGCGCGCGAGGTTCTGCTGCAGCTTGCGGTTGTAGGCTTCCATCACCTCGCTTCGCAGATCGACCGTGCCCACATCCTGCGCGCGCATCTTGCGGATGAGATCCATGATGTAGGCAGTCTGGCATTCGATCATGAAGATGATCGAGTTGTGGCCGAGGTTCGTATTGGGCCCGTACATCATGAAGAAGTTGGGGAAGCCCGAAACCGTCATGCCGTAATAGGCGCGCGCGCCTTCCTTCCACGCCTCGTGCAGGTTGCGACCGCCGGTGCCTTCGATCTGCATCGGCACCAGAAACTCGGTGGTGCGGAAGCCGGTAGCCAGGATCAGCGTGTCGATCGGTACCTCGCGGCCCGAGCGCGTGACGATCGAATTCTCGGTCAGTCGCGCCACGCCGTCGCGGATGAGCTCAACGTTGGGCAGCGTCAGCGACTGGTAGTAATCGTCGGAGATCAGGATTCGCTTGGCGCCGATCGGATAGTCCGGCATCAGGGCCTGACGAAGCTGCGGATCCTGGATGATGCTCTCCATGTACTGGACCGCTCCGCGTTCCCACTGCACCGACAGGTAGCCGTTGCGGCGGAAGACGGGGAACCACAGCTCGTGCGCGAACCAGATCCACCACCGGTACGCCTTGGCCATCCACGGGTGGCGCCGGAAACGTTCCTTCTCGGCGGGCGTGTAGGCGCGGTCGCCACGCGGCACCATCCAGTTGGCGCTGCGCTGGAATATGCTGAGCCTGGCCACCTTGCGCGCGATGTGCGGGATGAACTGGATCGCGCTGGCGGCATTGCCGACCACCGCGACGTGCCTGCCGGTCAGGTCGTACTCATGGTCCCAGCGCGCGGAATGGAAGACCTTGCCCTGGAACCTGTCCAGGCCCTCGATGTCGGGGATGTTGGGCCGGTGCAGCTGTCCGACGCAGCTCACCACGATGTCGGCCTCGATGATGTCGCCGCCGGCCGTTCGCACGTGCCAGACGCCCGCCTGCTCATCGAAGGTTGCGCCCGCGATCTCGGCGCCGAAGCGGATGTGCTCGTCCAGCCCGTACTTGCGGACGCAATGCTCCATGTAGTCCAGGATTTCGCCCTGCGGCGACCACTTGCGCGACCAGTCGGTCTTCTGTTCGAACGAGAAGCAGTAGGCGAACGAGGCAACGTCGCAGGCGCAGCCGGGGTACGTATTCTCGCGCCATGTGCCGCCGACGCGGTGCGCCTTCTCGAAGATCCGGAACGACTGGATGCCGTCCTTGCGCAGGTGAATGCCGAGGCTCAGGCCCGAGAATCCCGAGCCGATGATCGCCACTCGGGGAGCCCCTGCCTGAAAAGGAATCGATAGATCCAACTGGTCGCGCGCCGCTGCCATGGCGCGACAGTAGTCCGGTCGCTGGAAATTGTGAACGGCGGCTGCCGAAGCCGCCCGTGTCGAAAGAAAGGAAGCATGGACGCCCCGGCGCCAGCAGCAACCGAGCACGCCCGTGCGGCGCGAGCCGGCCGCGGGCGGCTGCAGACCAATGCCGCCCGCGGCTGCTCGTCCGATCGCCGCCGATCGGAGGTCAGGCCATCTTTCGCCGCAGGGTCGTCTGCTCGCCCTGCGGGCGCAGACGCGCGGGCATCAGGTTCGAGACCAGGTGGATCGCATTCTTGACCATGCCTTCCTCGGCCACCTGCGGTTTGAGCGAGACGAACGCGACGCCGATGTCGTGCGCTTCCTCGTGGGTGAAGAGGTTCTGTGCAATCGGGAAGATCTGCGTCTCTTCCTCCTCGATGTGATGATTGACCGCGTCATGCAGTTTGCGCGCGGCCGTCTCCCATTCCACGCCGACCATCGACATGGCCATGAGGCTCCGCAGCAGCGTCTCGGCTTCCATGTGCTCCTTGAAGCCGTGCATGACCTTGTCGTTGCCGGCATCGAGGTCGCGGATCGAGTTGTAGAACACTTCTTCCTCGGCCCGCGAGTGCGGCACCAGCAGATTGCGGATGCTCGTCAAAAGGTGCGTGGTATCTTCGTTGATCTCGGTGGCGTCCACCAGATCGGCCAGTAACTGCTTCAGCTCTTCATGGTCACGGTGGAGAGCGTTGTAGATGTCCATCTCTTTTGGCTCCTGCATATCCTGTTGATCCGCATGGGCGACACCCGCTGCGGTGCCGCCGCTGTTTGATGCTTCGACGGACGCGGTGCGCGATTGTTTCGGCTTCGTCGGTCAAATGGCGCAGGCGGCCCGCGCTCCACCCGTGCGCCAGGCCGACTCCCATCGGCGCGCTGCGCGCGATGGTCGCGAGAGGGCGCGCCGACCCGCCGCGTGCGGCGCTCGGCAAACCCGTTCGGGCCGGTTATCATGCTGGCGCGGAGCGGCGGAGGTGATGGCACGAAACGTGAACACCGCCCGCCATACGGCCCTGGTGGCCGCCGGCATCTTCCTCAGTCGCATCGCCGGCCTGGTTCGCCAGCGCGTGTTTGCGCACTATTTCGGACAGTCCGATCCGGGCGACGCCTTCAACGCCGCTTTCAAGATTCCCAACCTTCTGCAGAACCTTTTCGGCGAGGGCGTTCTGTCGGCGTCCTTCATCCCGGTCTATTCGAGCCTGCTGGCACGCGGAATGGAGACGGAGGCGCGCCGTGTGGCCGGAGTCGTCGCCTCGCTCCTGGCGCTGGTGACGACGGTGGTGGTGGCGGCCGGGGTGTTCGCCACGCCCTATCTCGTCGACTGGATCGCGCCGGGCTTCGAGGCCGAAAAGCGCGCGCTTACGATCGTACTGGTGCGGATCATCTTTCCCGGCACCGGGCTTCTGGTGCTGTCGGCATGGTGCCTGGGGATTCTCAACAGCCACCGGCGCTTCTTCCTGTCCTATACCGCGCCCGTGCTGTGGAGCGCGGTGATGATCGCCGCGATGGCATGGTACGGCGCAAGCGTCGAGCTGCCGCAGCTCGCGGTGGTGCTGGCGTGGGCGTCGGTGGCGGGCTCGGCGATGCAGCTCGCCATCCAGCTGCCGTTCGTGTGGCGGCACACTCGCGGCATGCGCCCGTCGCTGTCCATGGATTCTCCCGACGCGGCCTCGGTGGTTCGCAACTTCGTGCCGGTGTTCGTCGGCCGCGGCGTCGTGCAGATCAGCAGCTACATCGACTCGATCCTTGCCAGCTTCCTTCCCACCGGAGCGGTCACCGCGCTGGCGAACGCGCAGACTCTCTACACGCTTCCGGTCAGCCTCTTCGGCATGGCCGTCTCGGCGGCCGAGCTGCCGGCCATGTCGAGCATGGTGGGCGAGAAGCACGAGGTCGCGCAGTATCTGCGCGGCCGGTTGTCGACCGGCCTCGTTCGGATCGCATTCTTCATCATTCCCTCGGCGGTCGCGTTCGCCGCCTTCGGCGATCTCATCGCGGCGGCGTTCTATCAGACCGGACGCTTCGGGCGCGGCGATGCGCTATGGGTATGGGGGACGCTGGCGGGCTCCTCGGTCGGGCTGCTGGCGGTCACCTTCGCGCGACTGTACGCGTCGGCGTTCTACGCGCTGCGCGACACCCGCACGCCGCTTCGTTACGCAATCGTGCACGTCGTCGTGGCCACGGCGCTCGGCTACGCTTTCGCGCTGCCGCTGCCGGCTGCGCTCGGTCTGGACGCGAGATGGGGCACGGCCGGGCTGACGCTGAGTGCGGGACTGGCAGGATGGGCCGAGCTGGTGCTGCTGCGAAGGGCACTGGCCGCGCGCATCGGCGAGACCGGGCTGGCAACGCCGGTGGCGCTGCGGCTGTGGTGGGCGGCACTCGTCGGCACCGCTCTGGGGTCGGCCACGCGCGTGCTGCTGCCGGACGGGCTGCATCCGGCGCTGGCGGCGCTGATCGTCCTTGCGCCATACGCAGCCGGCTATCTTGCCGTCACCTGGGCCAGCGGTGTCGCCGAGGCGCGCACGCTCATCACGACGTTGCTACGGCGCGCCCGCCTGGCGCGCCCTGCCTGAATTTTGGAGGACCACGCATGATCACCCTCGAGCCCATCGGCCACGTGCGAAGCCGCCGAAACGATCTGAGCGACGACGATTGGGGAGACGTCGTCGCAACGATCGAGCTTGCCGAGACCTTTCCCGAGGAGGCGCTCCAGGGCCTGGAGGAATTCTCTCACGCCGAAGTCCTGTTTCACTTCGACCGCGCGGCCGAAGAGAGAATCGAGCGCGGCGCGCGTCATCCGCGCGGCAATGAGAACTGGCCGCGCGTGGGCATCTTCGCGCAGCGCGGAAAGGACCGGCCCAATCGGCTCGGATCGACGATCGTGGAAGTTCGCTCGCGCACGGGACGGGTGCTGGAGGTCGTGGGGCTGGACGCGATCGACGGCACGCCCGTGGTGGATATCAAGCCCGTGATGAAGGAGTTCCTGCCGCGATCGCCGGTGCGTCAGCCGCAATGGGCAACCGATCTCATGCGCGACTACTGGAAGGCGCGCTGACCGCGCCGGCCTCCATCGCGGCTCCGATGGTCGTCACCGCTGTGACTGCGCCCAGGCGACGATGGCATCCGCGCTCATTGCGCCCGACTGGCGCGCGACTTCACGCCCGTCCCTGAACAGGGCCAACGTGGGAATGCTGCGGATCGCGTAGCTGGCGCTGATCTGCTGCGCCTCCTCCGTGTTGAGCTTGGCCAGGCGGAAGCGCGGCTCCAGGCGCTGCGCCGCCTGCTCGAAGTGCGGAGCCATGGCTTTGCACGGGCCACACCACGGAGCCCAGAAGTCGACCAGCACCGGAATCCCGTTGTTCGTGATGTGGCGCTGGAAGTTGACGCTGTTCAGCTCGAGCGGATGCCCCTGGAACAGCGCGCGCTTGCAGCGACCGCACGTCGGATGATCTGCGAGCTTGGCAGCGGGCAGGCGATTGATTGCGTCACAGCCAGGGCACACGACGTGAAGCGAATCGGCCATTTTTGCGCCTCCTGCTCGCGGCCGTGCCGCGCTTACTTTCATGATGAAGATAGGAGCTCCGGCCGAAGTGGCAATGCACGGAATTCGCCGCCGCCGGTCTGGCCAAACCTCCTGCTGGCTGCTAGTTGCTGATGTTGCGACGGGGTGGGCCGCGCAACAACAGTCCGTTCGGAGGGTAACCAATGAAATTCCGTACCATGCGAGGGCACGCTGCCGTGCTCTCGATGCTGGGCGTCATCGCGCTTGGAACCGACGCTTTGGCAAGCACTCTGACCCAGAACGTTTCCTGGACCATCAACCGTGCTGACAGCTCGGTAAAATACCGCGTCGTCGCCTACGGCGATTCGATCTATGCCGGCTACAACGGTTCCATCTCCTCGGTTGCCCTGTATTCGGGCGCCCACGTCCAGGGCGACTATGCGCAGACCAAATGGCGCACGGACGTCGAGGTCATCCGCCGCACCAAGTCAGGCGCCAAGGCTGACGACATCTACAACAACAAGATCGTCGCCGAGCGTTCGTACATGCAGGCGAGCAACACGCGCATCGTCACCTTCGAGATGTGCGGCAATGACGGCCTGCAGGCGCGCAGCAACTTCGCGGGCCAGAGCGGCACCTGCAACTACGGCCCCCTCAACACCGCGCTGGCCAACTGCACGACGTACCTGGAGCGGGCGATGCAGTTCATCAACGCCAACGCTTCGCCCAATGTGAAGCTCAAGCACGTCGCCAACCTGTACTACCCGGGGTACGACGCCGACAACGCGCTGGCCAGCTGCACCGATTCGGCGACCGGACAGCGTCCCAACAAGCAGCAGGTCTTCCTGCCGTACCTGGCGCGCATGAACTGGCGCGCGTGCAACTTCGCCAACACCTACGGCTTCAAGTGCAGCGACAGCTTCGCCGAGTTCATGGGCCGCGATTACGACTGGAACGGCGACGGCCAGGTCGACGCGGCGGCGCTGCGCTACGTCCAGGGTGAGTCCGAGTCGGCGTACGTCAACCGGATCGTCAACACGCTTCGCTCGACGATCCGCGACGCCAACTTCAAGGGAGTCAGCTCCACGACGACCTACGACTACATTCAGTCGGATAACACGCATCCGACCTATGCGGGCGGCACGGTCTATGTGGGCTTGTTCGGCGGCACCGGCTCGGGCTCTGGGGCTCCCGACTTTTCCGACAGCCAATACGTCGGCGGCAAGAACCCCATCTGGAACCGCTATGGTCACGAGCGCATGGGCTGGGCCAACTCGGTGTTCAACCCGCTGGCGCCGTAATCGCGCCAGGACGTGACGCGAACGCCGCGTCTGCTTCCAGGGCCGTCGCATCCTCGACAGCGAGATGCGACGGCCTTTTTTTTGCCGGCGCCGGCATGGCTGCCGGGATTGCCAGGCCGGGGGCCGCAATCTAACGTGCGAAGCCGTCGATGAACGAGATGCCCGACAGGAAGCCCGGCGCCGAGGATGATGGCGTGCGGATCGTCGCCAACCAGCGGCGGCATGTGAGCCCCATCGAGATACTGGCGGGCATCGCGATCCTGGCCGGGGTCGTGCTGATCGTGGCGCCGCTGGCATCGGGGCTCTGGCAGACCTCGCCCGAATCGGCCGCCGCCGAAGTCGCGCAAGTCGATGACGAAGACGGGGCTTCGCCGCGGCGGCGCAAGGCTCCGCCGCCGCCGGCTGCGGCGTCCTCTGCGCCGGCGCCCGCGGCGGGACCATCGGCGGCGGCGCAGGCGCGTCGCAAGGTGATCGTGCCGCACACCGGGCTGGAGCATCACGAGAACCGCGACGTTTCGGGCCGCGACGAGGGCAAGCCCGGGCGAGCGCAGAACAAGAAAGATCAGCCCGAGATCGACGCCAAGGATTACATCGAGGCGCTGCGCGCGGCCGGGGAGACCGAAGGCATCGCCGCCTTCCCGCCGCCGGGCACCGATCCGCCCAAGTCGGGCCTGATCGTGCCCGAAGACTACGAGCTGCCCGAAGGCTACGTCCGGCACTATCAGACGACCGATGACGGCGAGCAGCTCGCGGCAATCCTGATGTTCTCGCCCGACTACGAGTTCTACGATCAGAACGGCAACCCGCTTCCCGTTCCCGATGACCGGATCGTGCCGCCGGAGATGGCGCCGCCCGACCTGCCCTTGCGAACGTTGGACGTGCCGGAGAGGAAGCGCCGCTAGGCGCGGCGTCGCATGAGGAGCTTTTGATGGGAACGTTCGTGCGCGCCTCGAGCCTCGTTGCAGCGATGGTGCTGACGGCCGGCGTCTCCACCGCCGGCGCCGTCCACGACGGTCGATGCGACAGCGACAAGTTCCGGGCGGCGGCGCGTTCGGCGCAGAAGCGCGTGATCTGCTACGCGCGTGCCCGCGGGACCGGCAGCGACCTGAGCGATCAGTGCACGGACAAGGCCACGGCGATCCTGCAGCGCGGATTCTCGATCGCGCAGGAGATCGGCGCGTGCAGTGTCGACGGTGACGATACAGGGCTCCAGAATCTCGCCGCTGCCTTTGCCGCCGATGCCGATGCGCTCTTCGCTTCGAGTCCTGCTCCGAACCGGTGCGCGGCCGACAAGCTGCGCCGCATCAGCCGCGCCGTCGCCGATCATCTCGCCTGTCATGCCGCCGCCGCCGCCGAGCAGGTCGCGGTCGACGAGGCGTGCGTGGAGGCGGCCGCGCAAAAGCTGGTCGATGATTTCCAGAACATTGCGGTGCGCAGGACCTGCGCCGGTGAGGCTGGGGATGCGCAATCGCTGATCGAGTCGCTGTCGGCCGATTCCGCGGCCGAGATCCTTGGCGCGATCGCAGGGTCGCCACCGACCGGTCTTGTCGGCACCGTCGACGGTGGCATCATCGAGCTGTCCTGGACGCATCCGGACCCGGATAACGGCCTCAGCCACGCCAAGGTCCTGCGGCGGCTGAACGCTGCGCCCGATGGTCCCGACGACGGTCAGGCGACCGAGGTGTTCTTCGGCGTCGGCGAACAGGCTGCCGACGATCTGACGTTGCTGCTGCCCGATACCGCCGAAACGCCCCGCACCTATCACTACGCCGTCTACGCCTGCACGAGCGCGGAGCAGTGCGAGGTGAACGGCAGCCACGATGCCGTTACGCCGACCATCGTGCAGGCGCTGCGTGCAGGCGGCTACGTCATTCATTGGCGTCACGCTTCCGCTGACGTCTGCAGCGACCGCACCGACCTCGGCAAGGCCGACAGCACGTCGGTGCCGAATTGGTGGCGCACCTGCGACAGCAACTGCGCCACGACCACCGCTCGTCAGCTCAACGACACCGGCCGCGCCGAGGCCGTCGCGATCGGCGACGCCTTCGCCACGCGCGGAATTCCCGTGGGCCGCGTGATCAGCAGCGAGTTCTGCCGCAACTTCGAAACGGCGGCGCTGATGGATTTCGGGCCGGTGGTCGAGGAAACCCCGCTGATCACCTACTTCGTCTACGACGAAGGCAATCGCTGCGCGCATTCGTACGATCTGCTGGCGCAGACGCCGGCTGCAGGAACGAACACGGCGCTGATCGGTCACGCAGGCTTTTCGTGTCCGGTGCTCGCCGCGCTGGCCTGGTCAGAAGCGGCAATCTTCAAGCCCGACGGTGCAGGTTCATCCACGTTCATCGCGCGGGTGCTGGACGATGGGTGGCTGGGGCTGCCGTAGAAGGAAAGTGGACAGCCGCAGAAGTTCTGGCAACTAAGCGGAGCAACAACAGCTTCGGACGCCGTCGAGTCCGCAGGCTCATCTGTCAGCGAAACGGTTAACGCTTGCCTCGTGCATCGTAGAGACAGTGCGATTCGATCCCCTGGCCGCAGCCGAGCACCGGTCTGCGGCCAAACTGCGCGTTGGCCGATGGGGCGGGAGACGTCGGCGTCTCCCGCCTTGCCGATCTAGCCCGGAATCATTGGCCGCGGACGGCACGAACGCGAGCGGTAAAGCTCTTTCCCGTGTGCCAGGTCAGACCGGGCGCGAAGTCCACCAGCCAAGCGGAGCTTGGATTGCCGGCGTAGGAGGTGGAGGACCAGTAGTTGTTGACCGACCCCGTGCAGCTACAGGTGTCAACCGTACACGCGGACGAGCATCCAGTCTCCAGGACGCTTACATCAGTGGCCGGCGTGGTCCGACCAAGATTGACCAGGCTGTCCACCTCGAACCTGTTCGGCAGCCGCCAATCGTTGTGACCGGCGTAGTTGGCGGCGTTCATGTTTGCCACTTTGGTGAACGCGTCTGTCCAGTTGTACGTGGTGTCGATGCTGTGACTAGCCGGGCAGGATCCACCCGTGCACAAGATTTCCCACTCCAGTCCGGTCACGTTGTCGAGAAGCGTTCGCTCGCCGGCGACCGTCGTGTCGAAGGAGTAGCTGCGCGCAGCGCCGGCCCGCGTGTCTCCGTCCTGCACATTGGCCGGCACTCCAGGGCAGGCAACCATGGAGCCGCCGCTGGCGCACAGCGTCTGCCCCGTTTCCGGCAAGATCGGATCGACTCCCGGCATCACGCCGCCCGGACCGCACAGCAAACCCGGGCGTCCGTCGTCGACCGCGCCATCGATCGCCGTTTCGATTGCATCCAAGGCATTGCACGCATCGGCCACGGCTGTGTCGGTGCATGATGCACACGTCGTCCCGCACGTCTCATCCAGCGCCAGAATCCCCGGTCGGACTGCATCCAGCCATTCGAGCAGCCGCGGAACCCGCGTCGCCACCGCCTGCTGAGCGCCACACGTCCCGGCCGCCGTGAGGCAAGATACCCATTCGTCGAGGTCGTCGATCGCGCCGTCACTGCCGAAATTGGAGCACCAGGAATCGAGATTCATCGCTTCGATCTGCTCTGCGAGCATCCCGGTGCCGATGATGTCTTCCTCTGCGTGCAGCACTTTGTCGGGATCCACTGCGGGATCGCATGCCGCATTGATCTTGGCCGCCATTCGGCCCGCAATGGTCTTTAGTGGATCCGCCGAGTTCTCCAGCTTCAAAAGAGCCTTCATACACGTTGCCGCTGCGTCCTCGGGAGATCCCGGGGGCACAGCGGACTGCTCTGCGATCACTGCCTTGCTCATGGCGTCTGCGCAGGAACTCACGGCCTTGACGTACTGCTGCGTGTACTTGAGCAACTCGCTGCCGGCGGTCCGCTGACACCCATGAAGCGTAGCCTCAGGTTGCGCGAATGCGGCCGATGCTGTGACGGCAAGCACTAAGGTACACGTGATCCATCTGAAAACCATCATCTATCTCTCCTCAATAATTGGCGTGTTTACGCGTTGCTCGTGCGTGCCGAATTGGCAGCCATAGATCCCGCGCATCCGACAGATAGGTGGCTGGCAGAGTACGTGCAAGGATGTTCTTGCCCTGCCTTTGGCGGCAGCGTATTGCTGATTCGGTTCCAGCTCCGATACGGCTGTCAGCGCTCATCGGTAAAGCGCGCTCCGTTACGTTGCGGGTAGCAAGCCGACCAGATCGTCGCCCTCGCGCAGTCTGACGATCGCGCTCGCGTTGGAGGCCCAACGCACGGTGATGCGTTGTCCTAGGCGACCCGAGCGCCACGATTAGGTCAAGATCACACCGGGGCGATGCCGCAGCAGACAGGCGTGCGGCGAACTCAGCGAAGAAAGTGCTGCCCAGGGCCGGAATTGAACCTGAGCCGCGAGCTGGCGAGCGGCGAACTCGACGTGGTCTCGAAGCGTTGGCGCAACGAAAGTGGTGCCCAGGGCCGGAATTGAACCAGCGACACGGAGATTTTCAGTCTCCTGCTCTACCAACTGAGCTACCTGGGCACGAGGGAGGAGAGAGGGTGCGGCGCCTACCGGCGCGGCGGCTTCCCGTGTACAGGCGCGATGTTTTCCGGTCAAGTTCGCGCCCGGACGGCGTTTCCTGAGCTGGCACGACCTCAGCGCTGCAGCCCCGCGCACTTCCTCTCGACGAACTCGATCACGTCCGCTTCCAGCCGCACGCCGCCGAGCCGGTTGGCTTCCTGCACGCCGGTTGGGCTGGTGACGTTGACCTCGCTCAGGTAGTCGCCGATCACGTCGAGGCCGGCGAAGTAGATGCCGAGCGCGTCCAGCGACGGCGCCAGGCGGTCGCAGATCCTTCTCTCGCGCTCGCCGATCTCGGTTGGCACCACCGTTCCACCGACGTGAATGTTGCCGCGCAGGTCCGTCTCGCGCGGCACGCGGCGGATCGCGCCGAGCGGCTTGCCGTTCAAGTACAGCAGGCGAACGTCGCCCGCGCGGGACTCGGGCAGGAACCGCTGCGCCATCACCGGCCGCATGCCGTGGCGCGTGGAGGTCTCCAGGATCGAGTAGGTGTTCAAATCGCCCGGCGCGATGCGGAAGATGCCAAGCCCGCCGCAGCCGTCGAGCGGCTTGACGACGATGTCCCCGCCGACCTTGTCGCGGAAGGCCAGGATCGCGTCCGGGCAGGCCGAAACCATGGTTTCGGCGATGAGATCCGGAAAGCGCAGGATGAACAGCTTTTCGGTGGCCTCGCGCAGCCCGGCGGCGTTGTTGAAGACGAACGTGCGCGCGGGGTCGATCAGCGACAGCAGGTGCGTCGAGAAGAAGAAGTCGGTGTCGAAAGGCGGATCCTTGCGCATGAAGACGCAATGGAAATCATCGGCGGGGCGCCACCGGTACTCGCCGATCTCCGCGTGGCTTCCCTGCACCGGCGCGACCTTGAGCGTGGCGGTGCGCGCCAGCACGCGTCCGTCCTCGAACGCGAGGTCGGCGATGCCGCAGATATGGTTTTCGTGCCCGCGATCCTGCGCCTCGCGGATGAAGACGAACGAGGTGTCCTTGGTGATGTCGATCCGCTCGATCGGATCCATCACGTGCAGGAGCTTCACGATCGTTGCCCTCCTGTGGGCAGTCTAACTCGGCTCGGGACGCTTTGGCGGGCGGCGGCCGAGATCGCCCCAGAGGTGCTGGCAGACGGCGGCGGCCACGATGGCCGCGGTCTCGCTGCGCAGCACGCGCGGGCCCAGACCTACGTCGACCCAGCCGTGCTTGCGAGCGAGATCGATCTCCTCTCGCGAAAAGCCGCCTTCGGGACCGACCACGGCGATGACCTTGTAGGTGTCGGGATAGCGCTGGCGCAGAGTGGCAGGCGGCTCGGGATCGGCACCGACGGTGAAGAGCAGGCCCAACGCATCGGCAGGTTTGGAGGCGATCAGCTCCTGGAACGTTCGCAGGCGCTCGACCACCGGCATCATCGTGCGGCCGCTCTGCTCGGCCGCCGCCTTGGCGATGCGGCGCCAGCGCTCGACGCGATCCATGGCCTGCTCGGCATCCAGGCGCCCGACGCTGCGCTCGGAGTGGATCACGCAAATCCGATCCGCGCCGAGCTCGACGACCTTCTCGACGATCAGGTCGGTCTTCTTGCCCTTGGCCAGGCAGGGCGCGATCGTCATGTCGAGCGAGGACTCGGTGCTGGTGCCGGTGTCGCCGAGAATGCGCACCACCGCGCTCTCGCCCTGGTACATCTCGAGCACGCCGATGCACTCGCGGCCTGCGCCGTCGAATACGATCAGCTCGTCGCCGGGCTTGAAGCGAAGAACATTACGGAGGTGATGCAAGCCGGCGCCCGCAACGATGGCGCGGTCGGTGTTGAGGCGCTCCGGCTCCACGTACAGCCGGGTCTTGGGAAGCGCATGCGTGGCAACAGCCGTCAGCATCTCGACTCTGCGTATAAGCTCTCACGTTCGCGGCGCAAGAGGCTCGCGGTGCAGGACCACCGTCACCCACTCCCCACGCTCGAGAGTGGAGACCTCGTTCCAACCGGGACGGACGAAGGCTTCCTTGACCATCGCCAAGCGGCTCGACTCGATGCCCGAAAGCACCAGCACGCCTCGCTCGGCAACATTCGCCGTCAGCCGGCCCTGCATCTCGACCAGCGTTTCGGCCAAAATATTCGCTACGACGAGGTCATAGGCGCCGCCGTCTGCCTCGGATGCGATGTTCGTGCCAACGGATGTCTCTGTGTTCTCGCGGGCAAGGCGCGCCCGGACGATGTCGCCGACGCCGTTGCGCTCGATGTTTTCCTCGGCCGCCTCGACGGCGATCGGGTCATTGTCGATGGCGACGACCTCACGCGCCCCGAGACGCGCTGCGGCGATGGCGAGGATGGCCGAGCCGCAGCCGAGGTCGAGAACGCGGTCGCCGGCCTTGACGTTCGCGATGAGCGCCTCGATGCAGCCGGCGGTCGTCTCGTGCAGGCCGGTGCCAAACGCCATGCCCGGATTGATGACGATCGAGATCACGCCGGCCACTGGCGGCGACGGCTCCTCCCACGGCGGCAGAATCTCGATACGGCCGCCGATCGTGTGACGGGCAAAGTGCCGGCGCCAGTTCTGCGTCCACACCCGCGGGTCGAGCTCGCGCACGACGACGTTCGGCGACGGGCAGCCGGCAAGGAAAGGCATGTCGGCGAGCGCCGACGCCGCTCCCTGCGCGACGCCGGTTGCGTCGCGCAGCGAAGGCGCCTGCGTAAAAACGACGATGCTGGCGCCCCCGCCGTGCTCTCGCAGCTCGCAGCCGCTGAACCCCCGGGCTGCCAGAGAGGCGGCCGCCGCTTCACTGTGCTGCAGCGGCACTTCGAGAACGATCTCGTACCACGCATCTTCCATTGGACCGCGCACCCTAATCCAGCCAGCTTGTCGGATCATGCCCGCGCCTCTTGCCATCGGTCATCGTGGCGCCGCCGGGATCATGCCCGAGAACACGCTGCCATCCTTCGAGAAGGCGCTCGAGCTGGGCGCCGAGGCGCTGGAGTTCGACGTGACGCTGACGCGCGACGGCGAGCCCATCATCATTCATGACGACACTCTCGACCGCACCACCAACGGCCGCGGCGCCGTCGACAGCTTTTCGCTCGAGCAGCTGCGCGAGCTGGATGCCGGATCGTGGAAGGGCGTGCCGGCGCGGCTTCCGACGCTCGATGAGGTGCTGGGTGCGTTCGCGCATCGCGCGCTGCTCAATCTCGAGGTCAAGCGCAGCCGGCGTCGCGCCGAGCTTGTCGATGCCTGCGCCGCCGCCGTCGCCGAGCGAGGGCTTCTCGACCGCGTCGTTTTCTCGTCGTTCGACCACGATGCGCTGCGCCTGGTTCGGCAGCTGCTTCCGCAGGCGCGCATCGGCGTGTTGTGCGAGCTGACGCGGCTGGAGGCCGCCTACCGCTGCGCCGACGAGATCGGCGCGGAGAACCTGCATCCGCCGGCGCTGCTGGTCACGGCGGGTCTGGTGCGGCGTGCGCATGAGCGCGGACTGGCGGTGTGGACGTGGACGGTCAACGATCCGCGCCGCATGGCGCGCCTTTGCGCACTCGGCGTCGACGGCATCTTCTCCGACTTTCCCGACCGCGTCCTTGCCGCCCGCGGGCACTGATCGCCGCCAGCGGCTGCTGCATCGCAGGGAGCGTCAGCGCCCTCCGGCCGCCGCCGTCTTCGCCGGCGGCGGGCCGACGATCGCCTCGGTCCGGGCGTCGAGGTTGATGAAACGCTCGGCCACGCGCTGCACGTCGCCGGTGTCGACGGCGCGGATCTTGTCGGCGTATCGGCGGCCTTCGAGGTAGCCCAGGCCGTAGAGCTCGTTGAACGTCATGTTCTCGGCGATGGCGCTGTTGGTCTGCAGGGCGATCTCGTAGTTGCCGATCAGATAGCGGTGCGCGCGCTCGAGCTCCTCGCGCTTGACCGGCTGCGTGCGCACCTTTTCCAGCTCGACCATGAGGCCGTCCAGGGCGCGCTGCTCGTTGGCCGGATCCGTGGCGATGTAGGCGCCGAAGAGGCCGGGTGCGTAGCCTTCGCTCGAGAAGGACGTCACCGAGTAGCACAGCGCCTGCTTGTCGCGCAGCTCGTAGAAGAGACGTCCGCCCTGCCGCGACAGCACGGTGTCGAGCACCGAAAGCGGATGCTTGTCGGGATCGGTCACGGCAACGCCGGGGAACGCCACCACCACGTGCGACTGCTTGCGCACGCTGTCCATGCGCGCGCGCTGCGGAGCCGCCGGTACCGCCGCCGGCGGCGGTGCCTGGAACGGCTCACCGTCGCCTTGCAGCGATCCGAGCGCCTGCTGCAGGCGAGCGACGACTTCGCCCTCGTCGATGTCGCCGACCACGGTGACGACGAGGCTCTGCGGATCGAGCACATCGCGGTAGTAGCGGCGCAGATCGTCGGCCGTCAGCTTGCCGACGCTGTCGGCCTCACCGAGGACCGTCATGCCGTAGGGATGGGTGGGGTAGACGGTGTGATAGGCCAGGTCGAAGGCGCGCTGCGCGCTCTCGTCGTTGCGGTTCTTGATCGCCAGCAGCAGCTCGCGGCGCGTCTTCTCGACTTCGTCGGCCGGGAATGCCGGCTTCAGCAGCACCTCCAGCGTCAGGTCCAGTCCCTGCGCCAGGTGCTCGGACAGGAACGTGCCGGAGACGCCGAAGGAGCTGCGCCCCGAGAAGCCGCTGACGTCGCCCGCCAGCGATTCGACTTCGCTGGCCAGCCGCTCGCGCGAGTAGCTGGCGGTGCCGCGCGTGAGCATCTCGGCGACGAAGTTGGAGATGCCGTTGTTTCTGGGCGTCTCCGCCAGAAGGCCGCCGAGCACCGCCGCCCGGATCGAGAACAGCGGCACCGCGTGATGCTCCTGCACGATCACGCGCACGCCGTTGGGCAGCTTGTGCAGCTTGGGCTCGGTATCCTTGACCTGTCCGAGCGCGCGCGGGGTGGCCGGCGGCGCTTCGCGTCCTGCATCGGCGTCGGCAGCGACCTTGGGCGCCGTGGTATTCAGCGCTCCGGCGACGCGCTCGAGCTTGGCCAGCGTCAGGCGCTCGGGCTCGCCCTTGGGCCGCAGGCTGACGGCGGTCAGGTTCTCGTCGACCAGGTATCTGCGCGCGACGCGCTGCAGGTCGGCGGCACCGACGGCGCGGATCATCTCGATGTATCGATCGGGATAGTCCGGATCGTTGTGCACGACGATCGAGTAACCGAGCTCGCGCGCCTGGCCCTGCACCGTCTGACGGCGATAGACGAAGTCGCTTTCGAGGTTGGCGCGGGCGCGCGCGATCTCGTCGGCGCTGGCCGGATAGTCGCGCACCCGCGCGATCTCCTCGATCAGCGCGCGCAGCACCTTCTCCTCGTCATCGGCTTCGAAGGCCGCCGTGGTCAGGAACAGTCCCGGATCGGGCGGCGTGTAGGCGAAGGCGCTGGCGCTGGTGGCGATGCCGGTGGTGGCCACGAGGCGGCGGTACAGCCGCGAGCTCTCGCCGCCGCCCAATACGTGCGCGAGCATGTCCAGTGCCGGCGTATCGGGATGGTTGGCGTCGGGAATGTGGAAGCCGAGCGCGAGCTGGGCCTCCTGGATGTCCATGGTGACGCTGGCCATGCGCGTCTCGTTCTGCGGCGGTTCGGGCGTGCGCTGCGGGCGCGGCACGGGCTTGTCGCGGAACTCGCCGAACCGGCGCTCGATCTCGCGCCGCATGCTCTTGGAGTCGAAGTCGCCGACGACCACCAGCGTCATGTTGCTCGGCGTGTAGTAGCGCCGGTAGAAGTCCAGGATCATGTCGCGCGTCAGGCCCTTGATCGACGCCTCGGTGCCGATGACGGAGCGCTTGTAGGGATGGCTCTTGTAGGCGGTCTCGAAGAGCGTGTCGTAGATGCGATTGCTCGGCGAATCCTGGCCGCGTTTGTACTCCTCCATCACCACGTCGAGCTCCTTGGCCAGCTCGGTAGGGTCGAAGGAGGAAAACTGGACGGCGTCGGCCAGGATGTCGATGCCTTCGTTGGCGAAACGCGAGGCCAGGACGAGGTGATAGACGGTCTGGTCCCACGACGTCCACGCGTTGATGCTGCCGCCCGAGGATTCGACGGCACCGGCGATCTCACCGACGCCGCGCCGTTTGGTGCCCTTGAACAGCATGTGCTCGTGCACGTGGGCGATGCCGGCCTCGATATCGACCTCGTCGGCTCCGCCTGCCTTGACCCACACCTGTTCGGCCACCACCGGCGCGAAATGGTCCTCGCGCAGGACCACCTGCAGGCCGTTGTCGAGCTTGTAGATTTCGGTCTTGGGCTTCTTGGCGATGTCGTTGGAGGAAGGGGAATCGTTCATGGTTCCGCACCCGCTGATCAGCAGCAGCGCAAGCGACAGGACCGCGGCCGGCGCAGTGGCCGCCAAGCGCCGCGGTCGTGGGCAAAAAATCGTTGTCGAAAAGGATGACCGTGCATCGGCGCACGGCCGGCGGCCGGGTCGGGGACAGAGCACAGGCTCGCTACGGGTTCTGCTCATGTTCTCGCTCGTCGGGGAAGTCGGACCAGCCTGACACGACGGCCGCTGACGTCAATCTCACTCGGGCCGTCGTTACGTTGACTCGTGCTGCCTATGCCCGGATCATGCGTGCGTGCCATCGTGGCGATGGCGCGAATGCGCAGTGAGCACGGTCGATATCATCCTGGCTCTGGCTCTCCTGTTCGCCATCGTGCGCGGTTACGGTCGCGGCCTCTTCGGTGTGCTGGCAGGACTGGCCGCTCCCGTGCTCGCGTTCATGGTTGCCGCCGATTGGTCGGATCCGGTCGCCGACTACCTGGAGCAGTCGCTGCCGGTTCCCGACTTCCTGCTCGACTTTCTGGCACAGGCGATCATCTTCGTCGGGATCATCGTGCTCGTGCGCATCCTCGCCGGTTTCCTGGCGCGAATCTTCGGCTTCGGCCTGTCCCTGCCGAGCCGCGTCGTGGCGGCGGGCTTCAGCGGCGTCATCGCCGCGCTGGTGCTCGGCTTCACGATCGTTTTGATTCGCTCGCTGATCCCGTCGCATACTGCCGGCCGCGACGAAGCGGAAGCGCTCGTGGCGGCGCCGGTGGCCGATCTGCTGACCCGCGTCGACGCGCGCGTCAGCGAATCGGTGCTCGGCCCGCGCCTGGCGGCGCTGGCGAGCATGGCACTGAGCGAGGCGATGCCCTATGTTCCCGCGCAGCTGCCGGTGTCGGTGCCGGTGGCGCCAGGCGGCGAGGAGCAGCCCGCGCACACCGGCGACCGCGACGATTCCGCTTCGACCGCGCCGGCGGAAACGAGTGATAGCTGACGAGAAGATCGCCGAAATCCGGCAAGTCGCCCGCATCTCCGAGTTCGTCTCGCCCTACGTCACGCTCAAGCGCACCGGCCGCAATCTCTCGGGCCTGTGCCCGTTCCACGCCGAAAAGACCCCGTCGTTCTCCGTCAGCGATGACGGCGGCTTCTATCACTGCTTCGGTTGCGGGGCCGGCGGCAACGTCTTCAAGTTCGTCATGCAGATGGAGAACCTGACCTTTCCCGAGGCGGTCCGGAAGGTCGCGGCGCATTACGGCATCGAGGTGCCCGAGGCCGCCGGCAGCGGGCCCGCTTCCGAGCGCGACCGCATGCTGGCCATCCTGGCTGCGGCCACGCGCTACTTCAGCGCCGCGCTGGCAAGGAGCGGCGTCGGTGACGCGATGGCAAGCTACCTTCGCGAGCGTGGTGTCGACGCCGCCGCCATCGAGCGGTTCTCGCTCGGTGCCACGCCGGCCTCCGGCGATGGCCTGGCGCAGTACCTGCGGCGGGAGGGGCACGACCTCGGCATCGCGGAGAAGCTGGGACTGGTCGGAATGCGCGGCGGCTCGACCTACGACCGCTTTCGCGAGCGCCTCATGTTTCCGATTCGCGATCCGCAGGGACGCACCGTCGGCTTCGGCGCTCGCCGCCTCGGGGAAGGCGACGGTCCCAAATACCTGAACTCGAGCGACTCGCCGGTCTACCACAAGAGCCGCGTGCTCTACGGCCTGTTCGAAGCACGCGAAGCCGCCCGCACGCTTCCGCCGCAGGAGCGGCCTTCCGAGCTCATTCTGGTCGAGGGCTATCTGGACGTCATCGCGATGTCGCAAAGCGGCATCACCAACGTCGTCGCAACCTGCGGCACCGCGCTCACTCCGGATCAGGCCCGCGTGATGCGACGTCACGGCGAGGAGGTGGTGGCGTTGTTCGACGGCGACGACGCCGGCCGCCGCGCCGCTGCGCGCAGCTTTCCCGTCTTCCTGGAGGCAGGGCTGTGGGCGCGCGGGGTCTTTCTGCCTCAAGGAGAAGACCCGGACACATACGTCCGCAGCCACGGCGCCGACGCGATGCGGCATCTGCTGAAGGCGGCGGTGCCGCTGGTGGATGCGTACGTCCGTCACATCTCCAGCGGCGCCGCCGGCGCATCGGCGGCCGCGCGCGTGGGGGCCGAGATGGCCGGGGTCCTGCGGAAGGTCGAGAACCCTTTCGAGTACGACGTCCTCGTCAAAAAGGCCGCGCATTGGACCGGCATCTCCGAAGAGGTCCTGCGGCAGCAGGCACGTGCGACGCAGAAGGCACCTGCGCCGACTGCCCCGGGCTCGAGGCCGGTGTTGCTTAGAAGCGGGCCTCCCGGCGCGGAGGAACTGCTGGTGGCCCTCATGCTCGCCGATGTCCATGCCGTTGAACGCGTCGCGAGCCGGGATATCGTAGGGAGGATGCGGGAAGAGCCATGGTCGCGCATCGCGCGCACGATCATCGAACATCATGGCTCCACCCAGGGAGTGGATCGCGGGGAGCTGCTGGCCACGATCGAAGAGCCCGCGCGAACGCGCCTGACGGCGCGCCTGCTCGACGACCCGACCTTTGCCGACGAAGCGACCCGGCAGCGAGTGTTGAACGACTGCCTGGAGCGCCTTTGCGCGGCCGGACAGATGCAGGAGCGGCGAAGAATGCTCTCGCAGCTCCGTCAGTTGGAAGAAATGGGCGACGAGGCCGGCGCCAGTGCGCTGCTGGCCCAATGGAACGCGCGTAGGAACACCGATGAAGAATAAGAAGCCGCGCGACGAGAATGCCCAGGGGCTCGAGCCCGAAGCCGAAGGCGAGGAGGAAGTCGCCGGCGTACGCGAGCTGCTCGAGCTCGGCAAGAGCAAAGGCTTCGTCACCCTGGACGAGGTCAACGACGTTCTCGATCCCGAGGTCGTCGATCAGGAAGACATCGAAAGCGTCCTGTCGGCTCTCAAGGAAGGCCACGTCGAAGTGCGCGCAGACGCCGACGTGCTGCCCAAGGTGGAGCCTTCGGTGGCCTCGCCGGCCGAAGAACGCGAGGTCGTCGAAGCCGACCACGTCGCCGACTACGTGCGCATGTACATGCGCGACATGGGCGTGGTTCCGCTGCTGTCGCGTGAGGGCGAGGTCGTCATCGCCAAGCGCATCGAGGAGGCCGAGCTGCGGGTGTTCGGGCTGGTCTTCCGGTCCGCTTTCGGCCGCCGCCACATCCGCTGGATGAAGAAGGCGCTCGAGGACGGCGACATCCGCGTTCGCGCGGTGCTCAAGGAGACCGAGCCCGAGCCAACCGGCGACGGCGACTTCGTCGAAGGAGCCGAAGAGTCCGAGGAAGCCATCGACCTGGAAGCGCAGCAGCAGAAGACGGCCGAGGACGAGATGGCCGTCTTCAAGCGCGTCCTCAAGCAGCTCGAGAAGGCCTGCAAGCTGTCCGATGACATCGAGGCTGCGCACGCCGCCGGCGACGAGGCCACGGCAGCCAAGCTCGATCGCAAGCTCATCGATCTGCTGCTGGAGATTCCGCTCAACCCCGAGCAGATCGCGGCCGCCGTCGAGCGCATCGACGAGTGCCACCGCTTCGTGCGCCAGCGCCTCGAAGTCCTGCGCCAGGCCGAAGACCGCAGCGGGCGCCGCGCCGATCAGATCGTCGAGTATGCCAGCCGTCTCGGCGTGGATCGCACGGCCGATCAGAGGATCTGCGGAACGCTGCGCATGAACGCGGAAACCATCGTCAGCACCGCCGAGAAGATCAAGGTGGCATCGCGCGAGGTCGAGGAGATGCTGTCGGGGCTGGCGCTGTCGGCTCAGCAGCTCGAGCAGCTCGTGCGCGAGATCACGATCGGCCAGCAGGAAGTCGTCGAAGCCAAGAAGGCGCTGATCGAGGCCAACCTGCGCCTGGTCGTCTCGATCGCCAAGCGTTACAACAACCGCGGCCTGCAGTTCCTGGACCTCATCCAGGAAGGCAACATCGGCCTCATGAAGGCCGTCGACAAGTTCGAGTACAGGCGCGGCTACAAGTTCTCGACCTATGCGACGTGGTGGATCCGGCAGTCCATCACGCGCGCCATCGCCGATCAGGCCCGCACCATCCGCATTCCGGTGCACATGATCGAGTCGATCAACAAGCTGATCCGCGCCACACGCCAGTTCGTGCAGGAGAACGGGCGTGAGCCGACCACGCCCGAGCTGTCGGCGCTGGTGGACATGCCGCCGGACCGCGTGCGCAAGGTGCTGAAGATCGCGCGCGAGCCGATCAGCCTGGAAACGCCGATCGGCGACGAGGAAGACAGCCATCTCGGCGATTTCATCGAAGACCAGAAAGCGATCTCGCCGGCCGATGCGGTCGTCAACAGCAACCTGCAGTCGCGCACGCGGCAGGTGCTGGCGTCACTGACGCCGCGTGAGGAACAAGTGCTGCGCCTGCGGTTTGGCATTGGGGAGAAAACCGACCATACGTTGGAAGAAGTCGGTGGCCGTTTCTCCGTGACGCGCGAACGCATTCGTCAGATCGAGGCCAAGGCGCTGCGCAAGCTGCGGCTCCCGGCGCGAAGCAAGAAGCTCAAGGGTTTCATCTCGTGACAACCTGCGGGGCCCATAGCTCAGTCGGTCAGAGCGGGGGACTCATAATCCCTTGGTCCCAGGTTCGAATCCTGGTGGGCCCATGCCGGATGCGTCCGCACGGCGGATGCGGGGAGATGCGGGAGCCTTGACGAGTCAGCTCGAGTCCCTGTTTCGACTGCAAGCGATCGACACACGGCTGCTCGAGAAGCAGCGGACCGTCGAGAAGTACGAAGCCGAGCTGGCCGAGCGCCGCAAGGCGATGGATGCGGTGCAGGCCCGCATCGACGGCCTGTCCGCCACACGCAAGGACCTGGTTTCCCAGCGCGCGCTTGCCGAACGCAAGGTCGCCGATCTTCAAGAGAGCCTCAAGCAGCGCCGCCAGCGCCTTCAGAAGGTGCGCAACGAACGCGAGCTGCGCGCCGGTCAGGACGAGATCACCTCGATTCAGGAAGAGATTCGCGAAGCCGAGACGCGCCAGCTCGACCTGATGCAGAAGGTCGAGGATCTCGAGGCGAGCATCGAAACCGCCAAAGCCGAGTTCGCCGACCTCGAGAGCGCCGACCACCGGCACATCGGGGACGCGGCCGAGCGCATCGACGGCCTGCGCCGCGAGCTCGAAGGCGAGCGGGCGGCGCGCAACCAGATGGCCGACGGCATCGAGGCCGGCCTGCGCAAGAAGTACGAGATGATCCTGTCGCGACGCTACGGCCTGGCCGTGGTCGAGGTTGACGCCGCCGGCTGTTGCGTCGGCTGCCACGTGCAGATCCCGCCGCAGACGCTGATCGAGGTGCGAAAAACCAGCGCCGTGCGCGTGTGCCCGATGTGCCAGCGCATCCTCTTCCTTGGCGGCGACGGTTCGGCGCCAGTCGAACCGGCATAGCGCCGGCAACGCCTACGTACCCATGCAGGGCATCGCCCCTGCGATCATGCGCAGATTTTGCCGGCCGCCCGTCGCATCCGCGCTTCTTCGTGGATAGTTTGACCGCGAGCTCGAGCTGGCTGGGCGGTCGCCGGCATCGCATCAGGCGGTGCGGGAGGAAAGTCCGGACTCCACAGGGCAGGGTGGCCGCTAACGGCGGCCCGCCGCGAGGCGGGGACAGTGCCACAGAAAGCAGACCGCCATGCACGTCATGGTAAGGGTGAAACGGTGAGGTAAGAGCTCACCAGGTCCGCCGGTAACGGCGGATGCTCGGTAAACCCCACCCGGAGCAAGACCGAATAGGGAGGCGGGCGGCCCGTCCGATGCCTCCGGGTTACGGTCGCTCGAGCCGCCGGGCAACCGGCGGCCTAGAGGAATGATCGCCGGGTCGTCCACGGACGGCCTCACAAAATCCGGCTTACAGGCCGGCTCGAGCTCTTTCTTTCAGGCATCTCCGCTTCACAGCGTGATTGTGAAGGCGCCGGCGCCATTGCTAAGGTCGAACGGTGAATCGCGTGATGAAGGCGGCATTCGCGCCGCCGATGCTCCCCGGCGCGACCTCGCGATCGACGCCATGACGACGCCCACCTCCGGGCCCGACACCACGACCGCCACCGGTTCCATGGAGTGGAACGAGGCGATCGCACGGCTGGCCGCCATCGTCGAGTCCTCCAGCGATGCGATCCTGAGCAAGACTCTCGACGGCACCATCACCTCCTGGAACCCCGCCGCCGAGAGAATGTTCGGCTATAGGGCCGACGAGGTGATCGGCCGCAGCATCCGCATCATCGTTCCGGCCGAGTGCCAGGCCGAAGAGGACGGCGTCCTGGCGCGGCTCCGGCAAGGGGAGCGCATCGAGCACTACGAGACGGTTCGACTGCGCAAGGACGGCCGCCGCATCGACGTGTCGCTGAGCATCTCGCCCGTGCGCGGCGGCAGCGGGGAGTTCGTCGGTGCCGCCACGATCGTTCGCGATGTCACCGACCGCAAGCGGATGGAGCGCGAGCGCGGCGTGCTGCTGGCTGAGGCGCAGGCCGCCAACCGTTCGAAGGACGAGTTCCTTGCCATGCTCGGGCACGAGCTGCGCAATCCGCTGGCCGCCATCGCCAACGCCACACAGGCGCTCGCGCTCGCGCCCGACGCGAGCGAGACGCAGCGGCCGCGCGAGGTGATCGAGCGGCAGCTGGAGCGGCTTTCCAGGCTGGTCGACGATCTTCTGGACGCGGCGCAGGTGCAGGCGGGCAAGGTCCATCTGCAGCTCGAGCGAATGCGGCTCGGGGACGTCGTGCGACAGACCATTGCCGCCCTCGGCGCGACCGAACATGCCATCGAGCTCAACATCGACGACCGGGTCGAGATCAGCGGCGATCCCGGGCGGCTGCGCCAGGTGCTCCACAATCTGATGGCCAACGCCGTGCAGTACACCCCGCGCGGCAAGGCCATCCGCATACGCTGCTACGGCGAGCGTGACGATGCGGTCGTGCAGATCACCGACGAAGGCATCGGCATCGCCGCCGACATCCTGCCGCGCATCTTCGACCTGTTCGTGCAGGGCCACCGCGCCTCCGATCGCATCCAGGGCGGCCTCGGCATCGGGCTGACGCTGGCGCGAAAGCTCGTCGAGCTGCACGGCGGCAGTCTTGCCGCTTCCAGCGCCGGGCCGGGGCTCGGCAGCGTCTTTACGGTGCGCATACCGCGCCTTCCCGCCGAAGCCGGCTCTTCTCGCGACACGGAGGCGGTCACCGGACCGCGCAGGGTCCTCGTCGTCGAGGACAACGAAGACACCCGCGAGATGTTCAAGATGGTGCTGCAGCTCAAGGGTCACGACGTGCTCGAGGCCGCCGACGGCGCCGAGGCCGTCGAGGTGGCGCTGCGCGAGCGGCCCGAGATCGCGTTCGTCGACATCGGCCTTCCCGTCATGGACGGCTACGAAGTGGCGCGCGAGCTGCGGCGCAAGATGGGCAGCGAGATCCTGCTGATCGCCGTGACCGGCTACGGCCAGCCCGAGGACGAAGCGTGCGCTTTGCGCGCCGGCTTCGACGAGCACGCGGTCAAGCCGCTGGCGCCGCCGCGGCTGGCCGACATCCTGCGGCGACGCCTGTAGCGCGACGTCATCGGCCGAGCGTGTGAAGCCGGGCCCCGACTCCTGTAGGAGCGGCGGTTTCCGGTGAGCACGATGCCCGCTTCCTCCTCCACACGAGCGCTGGTGCGCTCGCTCTTGCGCATTGCCGGGCCGGTCGCGCTGGCGCGGCTCGGAGTCATGGCCATGGGTGTCACCGACACCATCGTGGTCGGGCAGCTGGCATCGGCCGAATTGCCGTATCTCGCGCTGGGCTGGGCACCCACCGGCGTGCTGATCGTCACGGGCATGGGCGCGCTGATGGGCGTGCAGGTGCTGGCAGCGCGCGTCATCGGCGAGGGGCGGCCGCAAGCGGCCGGTGCGGTGTGGCGGCGAGGAGTGGTGCTGGCGATGGCGGCGGGGACGATCGCGTCGCTTGCGCTGTTCGCCGTCGCAGAATGGCTTTTCTTCGCCATCGGCATAGCGCCCGACCTGTCGCGCGAGTCGGCGGCGGTGTCGCGGATCCTGGCAATCGGGCTTCCGCTGCACTTCATCTACACCGCCAGCAGCTTCTTCCTCGAAGCCATTCGCCGACCGCTGGTGGGCACGCTCATCATCTGGATCGCCAACGTGCTGAACGTGGTGGTGAACGTGCTGCTGGTCCCGCAGCTGGGCGCGGAAGGCTCGGCGTGGGCGACCGTGGCAGCGCGCGCTTTCATGGCGGCCACCGTTGTCGCGTACATTCTGTGGGGACCGTTCGGACGCCAGTTTGCCGTGCGCGACACGAGCATCGAGGCGCCGGGATATCGCATGCTCTACGGCGTCGGTCTGGCCGCGGGCATCAGCCAGGCGGCCGAAGCCGGTGCGTTCTCAGCGATGACGATGATTGCCGGGCGCATCGGCGAGAACGCCGTGGCCGCCTACCAGATTCTGCTCAACGTGCTCGCGGTCGTCTTCATGGTGGCGCTGGGTCTTGCGGCGGCCACCTCGGTTGCCGTCGCGCATGCATGGGGCGGCCGCGACGTGCGCGCCGCTCGCCATGCTGCATGGACGGGGCTGTGGCTGAACACGCTGGCCATGGCTGCTTCTGCCGTCGTGCTGCTGGCAGCGCCTTTCGCCATAGCGCGAGGTTTCACCGCCGATGCGGCGCTGGCCGCCCTGATCGCGTCGCTGCTGCCGATCGCCGCGCTCATTCTTGCGCCCGACGGCGGACAGGTGGTCATCGCCAGCGCGCTGCGTGCGCGCGGTGACAACTGGTTCCCCACCGCCAGCCATATCGTGGCCTACGTGGTGGTGATGCCGCCGGCCGGCTACCTGCTCGGCGAGCGGCTGGGCCGCGGCGTTGCCGGATTGATGGAAGCGATCCTGGCAGCGAGCGTCCTATCGGTCGCCGTGCTGCTGCTGCGCCAGTCCTCGTTGACGCGCACCGATCGGTAACCGCGCCGCACCTTCACTGTTTCTTCGTCTTCCACGGAGCTGGAATGCGCCGGCGCGCGCAGTTGCGCGTACCTCCACGCTCTCTGCACGACGCGGGCGCCGGTGCGCCACATGTGCGCGAAACGCGCAGGCGCACGCGTAATCTGCTTGACCGGCGTGGGGGCGTTGGGTTACACGATGGGGGCCGGTGGGTAGCAGTGGGGTGCGGTGTAATCCTGTCCTATTGCGAGTCGGTCGGGGTACCGGCTCCCGCTCGTGGGAGCGGGGGCATGTGATGGTGGATGTGGCTACCCGCCGGTTTTTTTCGCGACCGTCATCGAAAGCTCCATGTTTCGCGGCACCTTCTTTCACACCCTGGACGACAAAGGCCGCGTGGCCATCCCGCGAAAGTTTCGAGACCTCCTGCCTGCCGCAGAAGGCGAAGCTCGCGTGGTCGTCACGAAGTCGGCCGGTCCTGCGCCGCGAACTCTCGACGTCTATCCTATGGAAGAGTGGAAGGCCCTGGAAGATCGCATCCGGCAGATGCCGCAGTTCCAGGAGCGCACGCGCAAGTTCAAGAGGCTCTACCTGCATCCGGCCCAGGAGCTCACGCTCGACTCCCAGGGCCGCATCCTGCTGCCTCACGATCTTCGCAGCCACATCGACCTCGGAAAGGACGCGGTCTTCACCGGAGACCTGGAGAAGTTTCTGATCTGGTCGCGCAGCGATTGGGAAGCCCAGCAGAACGCCGATCAGGCCGCTGCGGCCGACGGCGACTCGCTGGACGATCTGGGGCTGTGAGGAGCGGCGCAGGCGCCATCGCGGCGGGCGCGAGCCTCGCGCGGGTGTGTGGGAGCGGTGGGCGGACGACGTAGAGTCCGCGCGACGGAAGGAAGGGTGCCCGAAAACCCGGTTCCGGGATAAGGAAGGCGAGTGAGCGAGGAGAAGAAGTCGCGCCTCGCTCACTCGCCGACCGATTCGGGCGGGGACAGAGACAGGCTTGGCCGCCACCTGCCGGTGATGGCGGACGAGATCGTGTCGGCGATCGCAGCTGGGCCGGGAGGTCGCTACGTGGACGCGACCGTCGGTGAGGGCGGTATGAGTGAACGGCTGCTGGAGGCCTCATCGCCCGATGGAATGGTGGTGGCGGTGGATTGGGACGAGGACGCGCTGGCGCTCTCGCGCGCCCGCCTCGCCCGCTTCGGTGACCGCGTCCGCTTCGTCCGCGATTCCTTCGCCAATCTGCGCGACATTCTTCCTTCGGTGGGCTGGAACGGCGGCGCCGACGGCATCATCGTCGACCTCGGCGTCTCCACGCTGCAACTGGGCAAGGACGTTCGCGGCTTCTCGTTCCAGGTCGACGACGCGCCGCTGGACATGCGCATGGACCAGCGCGGACCCGTCACCGCCGCCGATCTCGTCAACGAACTCGAAGAAACCGAGCTGGCCGACACCATCTATCGCTACGGCGAGGAGCACGCCTCGCGCCGTATCGCGCGCACCATCGTGGCGCGGCGACGAAACGGCCCGCTGCGAACTACCGGCGACCTGCGCGCGGCCGTGCGCGCCGCCGGCGTCAAGAGCCGGCCGGGACACGATCCGGCCACGCGAACCTTTCAAGCGCTGCGAATCGCGGTCAACCGCGAGCTCGAGCAGCTCGAGTCGCTGCTCGACCGCGGCTGGGAGCTGCTCTCGCCGGGCGGTCGCCTCGCGTTTCTGACCTACCACTCGCTGGAGGACCGGATCGTCAAGCAGGCTTTCGCCAAATGGTCGTCGAGCTGTCTGTGCCCGCCGCGCCAGCCCATGTGCAACTGCGGATGGACGGCCAGGGGCCGCATGGTCACTCGCGGCAAGCAGAAGCCGAGCGAAGAGGAGGTTGCACACAACCCGCGCGCGCGAAGCGCGGGCCTCCGTGTCATAGAGAGGCTCGCGCCAACGGCGCAGCCGCAGCCGGACATGCACGTGAAGGACGCCGACCGATGAATGCCGCGCGCAACAGCGCCGTGGCCGTCTCTTCGACCCGTCACGGAACCGCCGACTTTCTCGAGCTCGTCACCCGCACGGCAACTCTGGACCCGGAAGAGCGCGGGCTGCGGCGCCGACTGGTTCTCCTTCTGTGCCTGTCGGCCGTGCTGCTGGCCGGGCACGTGTGGGTGAGGATGCAGGCGCATGCGCTCGGGTATCAGTCGGATGCGCTGGGCCGCATCGTCAATCGCCTCGACCAGGAGCGCATGGAGCTGGAGATGGCGGCTGCGCGCGAGTCCAGCCCTGCGCTGCTGGCGGTGCGTGCGCGCGAGCTCGGCATGCAGAAGGCAGGCCTCGGCCAGCTGCGCCGCCTCGAGCCCGATGCGAAGCCGTGAGCGCCGGCGCCCCGTGATCGACCGCCACGACCTCCAGCCCCGCCGCCATCGCGATGCGAAGCCGTAACCGTTTCAGCCTCAAGCTGCGGGTGGTCGCCGGCATCTGTCTGCTCGGCGGCGCCAGCATCGTCGGGCGCATGTACGACCTGACCGTCCGGCGCGGCGAGGAGCTGCGTGCGACCGGCGAGCAGGAGAAGTGCCAGGACAAGGTCCGCATGGCCTATCGCGGGCCGGTCGTCGACCGCAACGGGGTCGTGCTCGCCACCACGGTGGCAGCCTCGATGGTCTCGCGCGAAAGCCGCTACGTCTACGACCCTTCGCACGCGCCCCTGATGGCGCCGCTGCTCGGCCAGGACGTCAAGGCGCTCGACAAGCTCCTTCGCGAGGGAAGAGGCTTCAAATGGATCTCCAAGGGAGTCGACGAGGACACGGCCACCGCCATCCGCAACCTCAACATCAAGGGCATCGGCATCCAGGCCAGCCAGGAGCGCAGTTATCCGCAGGGCGCCACCGCCGCCCACATCATCGGCTTTGCTGGTCGTGACTCGGTAGGCCTCGAGGGCATCGAGAAGCTCTTCGACACCGAGATCCGCGGCGAACCGATCACCGCCCACGTGTGCATGGACATCCATGGCGGCGTCTTCCTCAACACGAGCGAAGACACCGGCATGAATCGCGGCGCCACGGTGCACCTGACGCTGGATGCCACGCTGCAGAGCATCGCCGAGGCCGAGCTCAACAAGCAGGTGGCCGAGCATCACGCCACAGCCGGCGCGGTGGTGATGCTGGATCCGAAGACGGGCGAGATCCTGGCGCTGGCCAACGCGCCCACGTTCGATCCGAACGACGTCGATGCCAGCCCGGTCTCGGCGCGCCGCAACCGCATCGTCACCGACCTGTTCGAGCCGGGGTCGACGATGAAGCCGTTCGTGGTCGCGGCGGCAATGGACGCGGGCATCATCCAGTTCGAAGACAAATTCTTCTGCGAGAACGGCCGCTTCAAGGTCGAAGGCTGGCACAAGCCGATCCGCGATCATCACGCCTACGGCTGGCTCAGCACCACCGACGTCATCCGCGTCTCCAGCAACATCTGCTCGGCCAAGATCGGCATGATGCTGGGCCCGCGCCGCCTCTACGATTACCTGGTCGCCTTCGGCTTCGATCGTCCAACCGGCATCGAGATGCCCGGCGAGCGCAAGGGCCTGGTGCTGCCGCCCGAGAAGTGGCGCGCCATCCACACCACCACCATCAGCTTCGGCCAGGGCATCAGCGTCACCGCGCTGCAGCTGGCGACCGCCTACGCGGCCATCGCCAACGACGGCGTGCGCATGCAGCCGCGCATCGTGCGCAAGGTCACCGATCAGTACGGATCGGTCATGAAGTACTTTCCGCTCCAGGAGGAGCGGCGGGTGGTCAGCGCCGAGGTCGCGCGGCAGATGCGCACGATGATGTCGACGGTGGTCAGCGCCCAGGGCACGGCGGCGCGCGCCCAGATCGAAGGCGTCTCGGCTGCGGGCAAGACCGGTACTGCGCAGAAGGCCGAGCGCGGCGGCTACAGCGCTGACCGGTGGCTCGCCTCGTTCGCGGGGTTCTTGCCCGTCGAAGAACCTCGTGCCGTGATCGTCGTGATGATCGACGAACCAAAAGGGACCGTCCACTACGGCGGATTGATCGCCGCTCCCGTCTTCAAGGCCATCGCCGAGTCGAGCCTCGACTACCTGGGAATCGAGCGCGAGCTGCCCGCTCCCACCGACGAGCTCGACAAGCTGTTCGAGAGCGGCGACGAGCAGATCTTCGAAGCGTCTTCGGCGCCAACCTCCACGATTCCTCAGGGCAGCGGCCGCATGCCCGATGTGCGCGGCATGCCGCTGCGCTCGGCAATGCGCGCGCTTGCCGACTGCAACTGCGAGGTGCGCGTGGAAGGCCACGGCTTCGTCGTCGCCAGCGAGCCGGCCGCCGGCGACGCGCTTCCGCCCGCAACACCCGTGTCGTTGAAGCTTTCCGGAACGCTATGAGCGCCGCCGTCATGGCCCTGGGCCATCTGGTCGAGCGCGCTAGGCAGCGCGGCCTCGCGGCAGAAGCTCGTGGCGGCGCCTGCGCCGGCGTCGTGGTCGAAGGGATCAGCAACGATTCGCGCAAGGTCGGACCGGGGCACGTCTTCGTGGCGATGGCCGGCACGCGCGAGGACGGCGGCAAGTACATCGACGCCGCGCTCGCCGCCGGCGCCGTTGCCGTCGTCTGCACCGCGCAAAACGCCCGCCGGGATGCCCTCTGCATCGTCGTCGACGATCCCCACTGGGCGGCAGGCGTGCTGGCTTCCGCGTTCTACGGCGATCCCTCCGAGGCGATGGACGTGGTGGCCGTCACCGGCACCAACGGCAAGACCAGCTGCACCTATCTTCTCGAGAGCGTCTGGAAGACGGCCGGGCGTTCGCCGGGCGTCATCGGCACGATCGTGCAGCGCTGCTCCTCGTTCGAACGAGTGGCGGACATGACCACGCCCAGTGCCATCGATCTGCAGAAGACGCTTGCCGACATGCTCGCGGCCGGCTGCGACGCGGTGGCGATGGAAGCGTCGTCGCACGCCCTGGACCAGCGGCGCATCGCCGGCTGCCGCATCCGCACCGGCGTCTTCACGAACCTGACGCGCGACCATCTCGACTATCATCAGACCGAGGAGAGCTACTTCGCAGCCAAGGCCTCGCTGTTCCGCCGCCATCTGCAGCAGGGCTCGGCGGCGGTGCTCAACGTCGAGGACGCCAGGGTAGCCTCGCTGGCGCAGGAGCTGACGGAGCAGCGGCCCGACATCGACGTGTGGACCTATTCGACCGAGCGCGGCGCCGCCAGCCGCGCGCGCGTGCTGGAGGCCGAATGCACGCTGGTCGGAATTCGCGCACGGCTGGAAGTGGACGGCGAGACCGTCGTCGTCCGTTCGCCGCTGGTTGGCGCGGCCAATCTGTCGAACATCGTGGCCGTGGCCGCGGCCGGCTGCGCGCTCGGCATCGATGCCGAAGTGGTGGGACAGGGCCTGAGCGCATGCCCGCCGGTGCCTGGCCGCATGCAGCGCATCTCGCCGCGGCCGCCGGCCGTGCTCGTCGACTATGCGCACACGCCCGACGCGCTCGAGCGCAGCATCCGGGCGCTGCTTCCGGAGACGAGCGGTCGCCTGATCGTGGTGTTCGGCTGCGGCGGCGACCGCGACCGTGGCAAGCGTCCCATCATGGGTGGCATCGCCGGCGAGCTCGCCGACGTTGCCGTGCTGACCTCGGACAACCCGCGCACCGAGCGCCCCGAAGACATCCTTGCCGACATCGAGAGCGGGGTGGGCACGCGCCTTGCGCGCACGACGGCAAGCGAGCTGGCGGAGCCGGACGCACGCGGCTATGTCGTCGAAGCCGACCGCCGCACGGCCATCGAGGCGGCGATCGCGCTGGCCGCAGACGAGGATGTCGTGCTGGTGGCCGGCAAGGGACACGAGGACTATCAGGAAGTGCACGGCGTCAAGCGGCACTTCGACGATCGCGAGGTGGCGAGCGCCGCGCTTGCCCGCCGCAGCGGGAATTGAGCACCGACGGCCGCCGACAGCCGCGCCGGAGCGTCCATTGAAGACCGACAACGATTCCGCACCCGAAGCGCCGGGCGAGTACTTTCCGCTGAGCGTGGCGGCACGCGCCATCTCCGGCCGGCTGCGCGCCGGCGAACCTGACGCCCTCATCCAGTACATCGGCACCGACACGCGCACCGCGCGCGCGGGCGAGCTGTTCTTCTGCCTGCGCGGCGAGAACTTCGACGGGCACGACTTCATGGACGCGGCCATCGCCGCCGGCGTCCTCGGCATCGTGTGCGAGTACGGGCGCGTGCCTGCCTCGGCCGCGGGCGTCGCGTTCATCGAGGTCGCCGACACACAGCGCGCGCTCGGAGATCTGGCCGCGCATCACCGCCGCCGCTTCGCGATCCCGGTCGTCGGCGTCACCGGCTCCAACGGCAAGACGACCACCAAGGAGATGCTGCGCGCGATCCTGCTCGCGCACTGCGGCGATGGCAGCGTCCTGGCCACGCGCGGCAACCTCAACAATCTCATCGGCGTGCCGCTGACGCTGTTCGGGCTGCGCTCGTGCCACAAGGCGGCCGTGGTGGAGATGGGCATGAACGCGCCCGGCGAGATCGCTCGCCTCGCCGAGATCACGGCGCCCACCATCGGCCTGATCACGTGCGTGGCCGAGGCGCATCTGGAAGGCCTCGGCTCCATCGCCGGGGTGGCACGCGCCAAAGGCGAGCTGTTCGAGGGCCTGCCCTCGGATGCCTGCGCGATCGTCAACGCCGACGACGCCAACGTCATGGCGCAGGCGCCGCGGTTCTCCGGACGCCGCCTGACCTTCGGCGACGCCGGCGCCGTCACCGCACGCAACATCGTCTGCGACCGCGTCGATGCCACCGGCTTCGACCTGTGTTTCCAGGGTGCGTGCGCGCACGTGGAGCTGCCGCTGGGCGGACGGCACAACGTGCAGAACGCGCTCGGCGCCGCGGCCGCGGCCTTTGCCGCCGGCGTGTCGGTGGAGACCGCGGCGGCCGGGCTGACGCGCATGCAGGCGCCGCCGATGCGCCTTGCGGCCGAGCGCCTCGAAAACGGCATCACGCTCATCAACGACGTCTACAACGCCAATCCGGGATCGCTTCGCGCCGCCATTCAGACGCTGGGGTCGGTGGCGGCGCGGCGCATCGTGGTGCTCGGCGACATGCTCGAGCTCGGCCCGCGCTCGCAGGAGCTTCACCGCCAGGCGGGGCGCGATGCCGCCGCCATCGAGCCGACTCTTCTTTGCGCCTTCGGCCGTTTCGCTGCCGACATCGTCGATGGCGCACGCAGCGCCGGGCTTGCTGACGAGCGCGCCTGCGTGTGCGCTCGTCACGAGGACGCTGCGGCCGCGGTTGCCGAAGCGTGGCGAACCGGCGATGCCGTACTCGTCAAAGGGTCTCGCGGCGCGGCGATGGAGAAGGTCGTCGAGGCGCTGCGGACGCTGGCGGCCAAGCAATGATCTACAACATTCTGGTCCCGCTCGCCGCGCAGTACAGCCAGCTCAACGTCCTGCGCTACATCACGTTTCGCGCGCTGGTGGCGTCGGTGCTGGCCCTGCTGCTCTCGCTCGTGCTCGGCCCCAGCCTGATCCGGCGTCTGCGCACGGGTCAGTTCGGCCAGCCCGTCAGCGCGTACGCGCCCGAAGGCCATGCCGCCAAGAAGGGCACGCCCACGATGGGCGGCCTTCTCATCGTCACCTCGCTGGGCCTGTCGACGCTGCTGCTGGCGGACCTGACGAACGTCTACGTCCTGATCACGCTGTTCGTCACGCTCGGCTTTTCGGCAGTCGGCTTCGTCGACGACTGGCAGAAGGTGCGCCAGCGCCGCAACGACGGCATGAGCGCGCGCGAGAAGCTGCTGTGGCAGTTCGTCATCGCCTGCATCGGCATGGCGGTGCTGTGGTCGCGCCCGGAGTTCGACGCGCATCTGGCCATTCCGTTCTTCAAGGACGTGCGGCCCGATCTCGGCTGGATGTACATTCCTTTCGGAGCGATCGTGATCGTGGGCGCCTCCAACGCGGTCAACCTCACCGACGGCCTCGACGGTCTGGCCATCGGTCCGGTCATGACGACGGCCGCTACCCTGGCCATCCTCACCTACTGCGCCGGACACGCCGTCATCGCCGAATACCTTCTGATCACGCACGTCCCCGGCGCCGGCGAGCTTGCCATCCTGTGCGGCGCCACGGCGATGGCCGGCCTCGGCTTCCTGTGGTTCAACGCGCACCCGGCCCAGATGTTCATGGGCGACGTGGGCTCGCTCGCGCTCGGCGCGGTGCTCGGCATGGTGGCCGTGATCTCCAAGAACGAGCTGGTGCTGCTGGTGGCCGGCGGCGTCTTCGTGGTCGAGGCGCTCTCGGTCATCATCCAGATCGGCTCGATCAAGCTGCGCGGCAAGCGCGTCTTCCTGATGGCTCCCATCCATCACCACTTCGAGAAGGCCGGGTGGCCCGAGACGCAGGTGGTGATCCGCTGCTGGATCATCTCGTTGATGTGCGCGCTGGTCAGCCTGGCCACGCTCAAGCTGCGCTGACGAAGAAGCGGCCAGCAGGTGGACGCGAAACCCTCCTCACGATCGGTTCTCGTTCTCGGCCTTGCTCGCAGCGGCATCGCTGCAGCGAACCTCGCCGAGCGCCTCGGATGGCGCGTCACGCTCACCGACGACCGCGACGCGGCCATCGAGGGCGCGCCCGCCTCCTCGACGCGCGTTGCGGCGCCCGAGGCGCTGGCAATGCTCGACGAGATCGACGTCATCGTTCCGAGCCCCGGCGTGCCGGCAGCGCATCCGATCCTGGATGCGGCGCGGCTGCGTGGGATCCGCATCCTGCCCGAGATCGAGCTGGCCGCCGATCATCTCGGCAACACCACGCTTCTGGCCGTCACCGGCACCAACGGCAAGAGCACCACGGTGACGCTGCTCGGCGCCATCCTGACCGCGGCCGGCTACAGGACGTTCACCGGCGGCAACCTCGGCAGCCCCCTGAGCAACGCGGCGCTCGGCCAGTACGACTTCGCGGTGGCCGAAGTCTCCAGCTTTCAGCTCGAGTGGGCCACCACGTTCCACCCTCACGTCGCCTCGCTGCTCAATCTCACCGCCGATCACCTCGACCGTCACGGCGACATGGTCTCCTACCTCGGCGCCAAGCTGCGCCTGTTCGCGAACATGGACGACAGCGATTTCGCCGTCTTCGCGCGTGGCGCCGACTGGACCGAGACCGCGTCGCTGTCGACGCGGGCGCAGGTCTCCACGTTCGGCTGGGAAGGCGAGGGCGGCGTCACCATCGAACGCGCCTCGCGCGAGCTTCACGCCGACGGCTTCACCGTGCGGCTGCCCGAGCGATGGCCGCGCCTTCCGCACGATCTGGAGAATGCCGCCGCGGCGGCGGAGATGGTGCGCGTGCTCGGTATCGGCGCCGAGCACGTCGAGCGGGCGCTTGCCGAGTTCCAGCCGCTCCGCCACCGGCTGGCGCTGGTGGCGGAGGCCGGCGGCATCCAGTGGTGGAACGACTCGAAGGCCACCAACGTCGGCGCGACGCTGAGCAGCCTGCGCGCGTTCGACGGCAACGTGATCCTGCTGGCCGGCGGCGTCTCCAAAGGCTGCGACTTCGCTCCACTGGTCGCCGAAGCAGGGCGCATGAAGATGGTCATAGCCTACGGCGCTTGCGCCGCCGAGGTCGAGTCCGCCCTTGCCGGCCACGCTGCCGTCGTGGTAGAGCCCGGCCTGGAGCGGGCAGTGAAGCGCGCGGCGGCCGAGGCCGCTTGCGGCGACGTGGTCCTGCTCGCACCGGCCTGCGCCAGCTTCGATGAGTTCCGCGACTACGTGGATCGCGGTGAGAAGTTCGAGGGCTGGGTGCGCGGGCTGCAGGAGGTGGGGCGGTGATGAAGTGGCAGACGTCGGCGGCAGGCACCGTGGCGACGGTGACCGAGTTCCCTCGCGCACGCGTTCGCATTTCGGATCGCCCCGATCCCTGGCTGCTCAGCCTTGTGGCGATCCTGGCCACGCTCGGCATGATCTTCGTCTTCGACACCAGCTGGTTCGTCTCCAGCTACAGCTTCGGTGACGGCTACCGCATGACGATCAAGCACGGCATATCGGCCGCCATCGGCGCTGTGCTGCTGTTCATCTGCTCGCGCTGCCCCTCCGACTTTCTCGAGCGCAAGGCCTATTGGATCTTCGGCATGTCGGTGCCGGTGCTGCTGCTGACGCTGGTGCCGGGAGTGGGCGAGTGCGCCAACGGCGCCTGCCGCTGGGTATCCCTCGGCTTCTTCAACCTGCAGCCGGCAGAGTTCACCAAGATCGGCTTCGTCATCGTGGCGGCGGCCTATCTGACGCGAGTGTCCGACCGGTTGCGCAACCCCCTCTACGGCATCGCGCCGGTGCTGGGAACGGTGGGCGTGCTCGGCGTGATCCTGCTCGCGCAGCCCGACTTCGGAACTGCGGCGCTGCTAGGTGCCATTGCGGTGCTGATGCTGTTCCTGGCCGGCGTTCCGGTCTGGCAGCTGATCGCACCCGGCGCGTGCATGGTCGCTGCCGCCGCCTATCTCGTCATCAGCGAGCCGTACCGATTCAAGCGGCTGACCGTGTTCCTGAATCCCGACGCCGATCCGCAAGGCGTCGGCTGGCAGCTTCGCCAGGCGCTGATCGCTTTCGGCTCCGGACAGGTCACGGGCCAGGGCCTGGGAGCTTCGACGCAGAAGACGGGATGGCTTCCCGAAGCGCACACCGACTTCATCTTTTCGGTCATCGGCGAGGAGACCGGGCTGATCGGCGCACTGGTCATCGTGGCGCTGTTCGCGCTCGTGGCGTGGCGGGGCTTCCGCATTGCGCATCGTCACAGCGAGCCGTTCGCGCAGCTCCTGGCCGCGGCGCTGACGCTGGTCATCACGCTGCAGGCGATGATCAACATGGGCGTGGTCCTCGGCCTGCTGCCCACCAAGGGCATCGGGCTGCCGTTCATCAGCTACGGCGGCTCCTCGATGATGGTCTTCCTCGCCGCCGCCGGCATCCTCCTCTCGCTCTCCCGCGAGCTGCGCGAACGGTGAGACTCGCCATCGCCGGCGGAGGCACGGGAGGCCACCTCTTCCCGGGTCTGGCGGTGGCCGAGCTGGCGCGCGAGACGGGCGCTGCCGAAGAGATCGTGTTCTTCGGCGCCGAGCGCGGCATCGAGTTCCGCGTCGTTCCCAAGGCCGGGTTCCCGCTGGTGGCCGAGAAGGTGCACGGCATCGCCGGCGGCGGCCCGGTTGCGGCGGCGCGATCGATTCTGGAGATGCTGGCCGCCACGGTGCGGGCGCATCGGGAGCTGGGCCGGCGCGGCATCGACGTCGTCATCGGCCTTGGCGGCTACGCATCGGCTCCCGCGGTCCTGGCGGCGCGCCTCCGGCGCATCCCCGTCGTGCTCCTCGAGCAGAACCGGGAGCCCGGCATCTCCAACCGTGCGCTCGGCTATCTGGCCATGCGCATCTGTACGAGCTTCGAGGGCACCTCGCGCTTCCCTGCCCGCAAGGTCACGTGCACGGGCAATCCCCTGCGCCGTGGGTTCGACACGCGACCGCCTTACCCGGGCCGCGACATGCTGCTCGTCTTTGGCGGAAGCGGCGGCGCCCGAAGCCTGAACCGCGCGGTAGTCGCGGCGCTCGCCGAGCTCCAGTCCTCGCAACCGCTTCTCCCCATCCTTCACCAGGTCGGCCAAGCATTCGTGCAAGAAATCGAGGAGGCCTACGCCAATGCCGGAGTCGCAGCCGAGGTCGTTCCCTTCATCGAGGACATGCATGGCGCATACTCGCGCGCGCTGCTTGCGATCTGCCGCTCGGGCGCGACGAGCATTGCCGAGCTGGTCGCCACCGGCACGCCGGCGGTGCTGATCCCGCTGGCGCACTCGGCCGGCGGTCACCAGCTCGAGAACGCGCGCGAGCTGGAAAAAGCAGGTGCGGCGGTGGTCGTGCTCGATGACGAAAAATGTGCGCGCGCCCTCGTTGCCGTTCTTGGCGGCTTGCTACCGGACACTGCGCGGCTAACCTCTATGGCAGACCGCGCTGCGTCACTCGGACGTCCTGGCGCGGCGGCGCGCGTGCTCCAGATAGTGACCGAGCTGGCGCGCGGTCGCCGCCGACAAGCGTAAAGACTCCGCGAGCAACGGTACTTTTTGGCCCTCGAGGCCGGCCTCGAGAGGCTCGAACGGCTGGTAGCGATGACCCTCGAAGAACGCTTCCGCACTGGGCCCGCGTGGTCCTCGTTGCATCTGGCCGAGCCGCCGTCCTCGCAGCCGTCGGAGACGCCAGGACGCAAGCTCGGCTGCATCCACCTCGTCGGCATCGGCGGCATCGGCATGAGCGGCATCGCCGAAGTGCTGATCACGCTCGGCTACGACATCACCGGCTCCGATCTCTCCGACAACGAGACCACGCGCCATCTTCGCAGCCTCGGCGCCAAGATCCATCTCGGTCACGACGCCTCCAACATCGGCCCCAACACCTCGGTCGTGGTCATCTCCTCGGCCGTCGGCGAAGAGAACGCCGAGGTGCGCGCGGCGCGCGAGCGGCGCGTGCCGGTGATCGCGCGCGCCGAGATGCTCGCCGAGCTGATGCGCGTCAAGTGCGCAGTCGGCGTGGCCGGCGCGCACGGCAAGACCACGACGACCTCGCTGGTCGCCGCCGCGCTGAGCGCCGGCGGCCTCGACCCGACGCTCGTCATCGGCGGGCGCCTCAAATCGCTCGGCGGCACCAACGCGCGGCTGGGCCGGTCGCGCTACATGGTGGCCGAGGCCGACGAGAGCGACGGCAGCTTCCTGCTGCTGCGCCCGACGGTTGCGGTGGTCACCAACATCGACCGCGAGCACATGAACTTCTACGGCACGATGGACAGGCTGCGTGCCGCCTACCTCGAGTACATCAACGGCGTGCCGTTCTACGGGCTTGCCGTCCTGTGCATGGACTGCCCCGAGATCGCGGCATTGCTCGGCAAGGTTCGCAAGCCGTATCTGACCTATGGCACGTCCGCGCAGGCCGACCTTCGCGCCGACGACATCGGCTACGACGGCCTGACCAGCTCCTTCGACGTCGTGCTGCGGGTGGCCAGGCTCGGCCGCGTCGTCGTGCCCATGCCCGGTGAGCATGCGGTGCGAAACTCGCTTGCTGCGCTGGCGGTGGGGATGGACCTCGGCCTGTCCTTCGAGACCTGCGCCTCGGCGCTGGCGAGCTTCGAAGGTGTCCTGCGCCGCTTCGAGATCAAGGGCGAAGAGGGCGGGGTCACGGTGGTCGACGACTACGGGCATCATCCCACCGAGATCTGCGCGACGCTCCGCGCCGCTCGAAGCGGCTACCACGGCCGCCGCGTGATCGCCGTCTTCCAGCCGCATCGCTACTCGCGCCTGGAGGACCTGTTCGACCAGTTCGCCGCATGCTTCGAGGACGCCGACGTCGTGGTGGTCACCGACGTCTATGCCGCCGGCGAGGCGCCGCGCGACGGCGTCAGCGCGCAGGCGCTGGTCGAGCGCATGCGCGGCCTCAACGGCCACCAGGTCCTGCACGCTCCGGCAGGCGACGATCTGGCCGCGCGTGTGGCGGCACTGACGAAGCCCGGCGATCTGGTCGTGACGCTGGGCGCAGGCGACATCACCAAGCTGGGCCCACAGATTCTGGCCAGCTTGCGGCATGGATGACCGCATCCGGGCATTGACCCGCCGAATTCACGAAGCGGGCTATGGGCAGAGCCTGCAGCCGGACTTCGAGCTGCGAAAGCACACGTCCTTCCAGATCGGCGGCCCGGCCGATCTCTACTTCGATCCGCCTTCCATCGAAGCGCTGTCGTCGGCGCTGGCGGCGGCGAGCGAAATCGGCGTGCCGGTCACCGTCCTTGGCGGCGGCACCAACGTGCTGGTCTCCGATGCCGGCGTGCGCGGGCTCGTCGTCCATCTCGGCAAGGCCTTCGAGTACATCCGTGACCTCGGCGAGGGCGAAGAATGGCGCGAACTGCCCGTCGAGGATGAGGACCATCGCGCCGCGGGTGCGGCCGCGTCGGCGGCGCGCGGCGCCGGAGAGCCGCCGCGCACTCGGCGCATGCTCGTGCACTACGCGGACATCGAGTCGGGAGCCTCCACGCGCTTCATCCGCCTGGCCAAGGAGACCGTGTCGCGAGGCCTTGCCGGGCTCGAGTTCGCGGCCGGAATCCCAGGCTCGGTCGGCGGCGCCGCACAAATGAACGCCGGCGCTTTCGGAGGGGAGATCTCGGACTGCCTGACGTCGATGACGATGGTTCTGGCCACCGGAGAGATCGTCGAAAAAAACCGTGCGGAGCTTGATTTCCGCTATCGAAAACTGGCGTTGCCGGCTGGCACCATGATAGCTTCTGTTCGGTTTCGTCTGTTGCGCTCGTCGGTGGGTCGGTTGCAGCAGGTTGTGGCGCGGGTGCAGGAAAAGCGCAGACGACACCAGCCCGCCGGCTATCCGAACGCCGGCTCGATTTTCAAGAACCCACCCGGCGAGTTCGCCGGCCGGCTGATCGAGAAGGCTGGCCTCAAAGGCATGACCGAAGGCGGCGCGCAGGTCTCTCCCGACCACGCCAACTTCATCATCAACCTTGGAGGAGCCACGGCTGCGGACGTTCGCTCGCTCATGAGTCGGGTCCAGGAGGAGGTGTGGAAGAAGTGCGGGGTGTGGCTGGAACCGGAAGTCCGGCTCGTCGGCGAGTGGGAACGCGATGAGGCTGCGGCCGCACGTCCGTAAGCTCAAAGCTTCTCTCGCCACCGGCTCGCGCCTCGTGCTGCTGGCCGTGTCCGTGCTGGTCGTGCTCGCCGGCGGCACCTGGACGGCGCTCGCCCACGTCGTCCCCTACGTCACGACCAACGACTACTTCCGCCTTCGCAGCATCCGCATCGCCTGCGACGAGCCGGCCGTCGAGCCCAAGGCGCTGGCCGAGATGGCCGGCCTCTACGACGACACCACTCTCTGGCAGATCGACCCCGCACAGATTGAGGACAGGATCCGCGAGCAGAGCTGGGTGGACGAGGTGCGCGTGGCGCGCCGCTTCCCCTGGCAGGTCAGCCTGAAGGTCTCGCGCCGCCGCGCCGTTGCCGCCGCCGTCACCGACGGCCACGTCTATCTGGTCGATCGCCAGGGCGCGCTGTTCCGTGAAGTGAAAGGCAGCGCCGCCCCCGACCTGCCGTACCTGAGCGGCTGGGATCAGGCCGCGGTGCACGCCGAGCGGGCCGCGCGTCTTCTGACGATGCTGCGCGCGCTCGAGAAGGTCACCGCGCGCTCCTACGACGTCTCCGAGCTGCACATGGACGGCGACGGAACGCTGTGGCTTTTCGCCGCCGGCATGAAGGCGTCTGTGCGTCTAGGCGATGCCGCGCACGTCGAGACTGCTCTCGATCTGCTGCGTGTGGCACTCTCTGAGCTCGGCCCACTGGCCGATCGCGCACGCGTGATCGACGTCGACTACAAAGACCGCATCGTCATTCGCGGCGCCGACGACAAGCTGCCCGCGCTCATGGCTGCGCAGGCGGAGCGTGCCGGCAATGGCTAAGAGTCGCGCGCTGCTGGCCGGGCTGGACGTCGGCACCCAAAAGGTCGCGCTGCTCGTGGCCGAGCAGACCAACACCGGCCTGAGCATCCTCGGTCTCGGCACAAGCGCCTCGCGCGGCATGCGCGCAGGCCGCGTCAGCGACGTCGACAAGACCGCCGAAGCCATCCTGGCGGCGCTGACCGAGGCCGAGCTGATGGCCGGCTGCCAGATCCACAACGTCGTCGTCTCCATCTCCGGCGACCACGTGCGTGGCACCAACAGCCACGGCGTCGTCGCCATCGAGAACGGCGAGGTCTCGGCGCGTGCCGAGCGGCGCGTGATCGCCGCGGCGCAGGCTGTGCCGCTTCCGGCCGACCACCGCCCGCTGCATCTGATCCGACGCGAGTACGTCGTCGATGGCCAGGCCGGAATCATGAATCCGGTCGGCATGAGCGGCGTGCGCCTCGAAGCGCATCTGCACGTGATCAGCGCGGGCGAGTCGGCGCTGCGCAACCTGGTCAAGAGCTGCAACAAGGCGGGGCTGTCGGTCTCGCGGGTGGTGGCCAGCTCTCTGGCTTCGGCCGAGGCGATCCTCGAGCCCGAAGAGAAGGAGATGGGCGTGGTGGTCGTGGACGTGGGCGCCGGCACCACCGACCTTGCCATCTTCCACGGCGGTACCGTTGTGCATTCGGCGGTCTTCGGCGTGGGCGGCATCGACATCACGCGCGACCTTGCGCAGTGCCTGGAGACTTCGCTGACCGAGGCCGAGAGCCTCAAGAAGCGCTACGGCTGCGCGGTGCCCGACCTGGTCGACGAGGACCTGATGGTGGAAGTGGCCGGCGTCGGCGGCCGTCATCCTCGCGCCGTGGCGCAGCGGCACGTGGCCGAGATCATCGAGCCGCGGCTGGAAGAGATCTTCGAAACGTCGCTGGACTCGGTCATCCGCTCCGGCTTTGGCGAGCTGCTGCCCTCGGGCCTGGTGCTGACCGGCGGCGCATCGATGCTGCCAGGCGTGGTCAGCCTGGCCACGCGCGTCATGGAGATGCCGGTGCGGCTTGGCGAGCCGAGCGGAATCGAAGGGCTCGGCGACGAGGTGGACGACCCCTCGTGGTCGACGGCACTGGGACTGGTGCTCGGCCTGCCCGACAAGGACATGGCCGCGCCGTGGAAGGCGAGCCTGCCCACGCGCATCGTCCCGGCGTGGGTGAGAAGGAAGTTCATGAGCGGAAGACGCGCGTAGGTCGGCGCCTGGCGCCGACCTCGGTGCCCGGGCCGTTCTTCGAGTGTGTGCACCACGTTCTGCACACACGGCGCGCTTCCCTTGGATGGTGAACGGTAGCATTCGAGAGAGACGAGTCATTCGTCGGTTTTGCCCTGTTTTTCCGAGTAGACCGCTCGGCGGGGTGCAGGAGGTGCGGTGATGATCGAGCTGGTCGACGAGAACATGAGCAATGCGCGGATCGTGGTGGTGGGCTGCGGCGGCGGCGGCGGCAACGCCGTGACGACGATGATCAAGGCCGAGCTGTCCGGTGTGGACTTCCTGGCCGCCAACACGGACTCGCAGGCCCTTGCGACCTCCCTTGCTCCGGTCAAGATCCAGCTCGGCTGCTCGCTGACCAAGGGCCTGGGCGCCGGCGCCAATCCCGAGGTCGGGCGCAAGGCGGCGCTGGAGCAGGAAGACATCATCCGCGAGGAGCTCGGCGGCGCCGACATGGTCTTCGTCACCGCCGGCATGGGCGGCGGCACCGGCACCGGAGCGGCCCCCGTCATCGCGCGCATCGCCAAGGACCTCGGCGCGCTGACCGTGGGCGTGGTGACCAAGCCCTTCGCTTTCGAAGGCCGCCGCCGTCTTCGTCAGGCCGAGGAAGGCATCCGCGAGCTGCGCGGCGCCTGCGATACGCTCATCGTCATCCCCAACCAGCGCCTGATCGAGATCGCCTCGCGCAGCACCACCGCGCTGGAGGCGTTCAAGAAGGCCGACGACGTTCTGCTGCACGCCGTTCGCGGCATCAGTCAGATCATCACCGAGCCGGGCACCATCAACGTCGACTTCGCCGACGTGCGCACGATCATGAGCGAGATGGGCATGGCCATGATGGGCCACGGCATCGGCTACGGCGACAGCCGCGCCATCGACGCGGCCACCAACGCGATCTCCAGCCCCCTGCTCGAGGACATCTCGATCAACGGCGCGCGCGGCGTGCTGGTCAACATCACCGCCAGCGAGGACTTCGGCATCCAGGAGCTCAACGAAGCCGTCGACCTCATCCAGACGCAGGCGCACGAGGACGCCAACATCATCGTGGGCCTGGTGCACGACGCCAACCTGGAAGACGAGGTGCGCATCACTGTCATCGCCACCGGCTTCGGCGACCGCCTGATCGATCGCCTGCAGCCCGGCCACCGCGGCGACGCGATGATGAGCGCGATGACGGCGCCCGAGCGGCCCTCGCAGCAGTCGCAGCGCCCGCAGTACTTCGGCGGCCGCTCCTCGGGCGGCGGCTACGGAGGCGACCGGCGCATGATGAGCGACACGATCGACGATCCGTACGCGGGCGCCGAGATGGGCGGCGCCGAGCAGCACGGGGAGCCGCAGCGGCGCGAGCCCGAGATGGGACCGGAGCAGCCGCAGCAGGAAGAGCTCGAGTTCGCGGCGATCCAGGAAGACGAGGATCAGCGGGTTCCGGCGTATCTGCGGCGGTGGCGGCAGCGCGGGGGGCAGCGGCCGGGAAGATAGCCGGCGAGACTCGAGGCTCGCTCTAGCGCAACCGGCACCGTCGGCTGGCGCCGCGTGCCGCTGTGCCGGCCGCGATCGCGCAGCCTACGCTTCCGTGCCCGCCGCTACTGCCCGATCGTGGTCGCGGTGCCGGGATCCGGGCATTCCAGCTCGCTCGGGATCGCCGCGCAGCCGCGCAGGATCAGCAGCGCGTCGGTGGCGTTGACGGTTCCGCTGGAGTCGACGTCGCAGGTGCAGAGCTCGCATTCGCGCATGCCCAGTGCGCCCTGCAGAACGACGACGGCGTTGACCACGCATCGGCTGTTGCTGAACGGATGCCCGCAGGTACGGCACTCGCCGGCTTCCACGTCGCACGTGTCGGTGCAGCCGGGCACGGAAACACACGAACCGCACGGTGGCACGCCGAAGCCGCGCACGGCCACGACCTGATTGAAGCCGCCGAACGTCGAGAACAGGAAATCGCCGGTCAATGGATCGACCACCGCGCCCTCGGCGCCGGACAATCCGGTGACGAAATCGACGCGGCTGTTGGGGATCGGGTCACCGTTGGCGTCGATCCGATAGGCCGCGATCTCACCGGCAGCATACTCGGCAACGAGCATGCTCGAGTGATCGGTGAATTTCGGCGAGCCGGGCGGAACGTAGACGAATCCTTCGGGACCGCCGACGATCTGCGTACGAGGAGTCACATCGACGAGATCGTAGGTGCCAGTTCCATCCGGCACGACGGCGGCGTCGAACCAGTTGCCGCCGCCGTACGTCACGAGCTTGAGCCGCCCGGCACCGGGAAATCCCGGCGGGACGAACCCGAGCGCCGACAGCGAGGACGGGATGTCGAACTGCGCCATGTCGATGATCTTGCCGGCCTCGGTGCTTCCCGGCTCGATCTGGCCGAGCTCGTTGACGGGCCAGCGCGCCAGGAACAGGACATCGCCGGGACCATAGACGACGCCGCCGTCGTTGTAGGCGGCGTCGGCGTAGACCTGCGCCGTTCCGCTGAAGCCGGTGATGTGGTTGGCGGCGTCACGCGTGACCTTGATGGAGTAAAGCTGGCCGGCGCTCTCGTTGGCCGCGCCGCCGATGAGGATCGTGTCCGCGTCCCCCTTCTTGAAGGTGAGGCCACCGTAATTGGTGGGAAGTCCGGGCACGCTGCCGAGAGGATCGATCGTGTAATCCGTGTTGAACGGCGCAGCGACGGTCTGCGCGTGGCAGGGCGTGCCCAATGCCATTGCGAGCAGCGCGGCCGCGAGCGCCGACCGCGTGCAGGTTCTCCAGGTCATGAACGGGTTCCTCCAACAGAAAGGCGTAAATTGAAGGAGCCAACGATGCACTGGTGCTGCAAGCGAGGTCAAGCTGAGCGTGCGCGAACGCACCCGGACAGGTTGTTGTCTTGCCGACGGGACAGCTCACGAACACGTCTCCAATCGCTCGGCGTCGATGCGGCGGCAGCGGACAGCCGATCGAGCTGTCGTGTCCGGCGAGCGCGTCGTGACGTGCCCGCTGCCCGAATGATCACAGCGTCTTCAGATACTCGATGATCGCCGCACGCTCTTCGTCCGTCAGCACGTCGGTGAACTCGTGGCCGGAGTTGGACTGGCTGTACATGCGCGTGTTGTAGATCTTGCGGTCCTCGATCTGCTCGTTCGACATCGTCGGAGCGGCGATTCCTCCGAGGATGTTCCACGACAGCGAGCCGTTGGCGTACAGGATGCCGAGCATCTGCTCGACCAGCGGCGTCGCGAACGGATCCAGCGGGTCGCATTCGAGGTACGGCGTCAGCGCCGGCGATCCGCACTCGAGCTCGTCGTACTTCCATCCCATCACCGCCGGATCGTAGGCGATGGCCAGATCGGTCTCGTAGCCCATGACCACGCCCTGGCGCGCAGGCTTGGACATGCGGCGCCAGAACGTCGGGCGTTTCGAGGAGTCCAGCACTCCCCAGACGTTCGGCACCGAGCCGTTGTGGAAGTAGGGCGCCGAGGCCCACACGCCGTGCAGCGGCTGGGCAAGGTAGCCGATCAGGTTGTACTGCTCGGCGCAGCCTTCCTTGCCGTAATAGGTGAACCAGCTGTTCTCGGCCGCCTGCTCGACCGCCTCGCTGTTGCCGTCCATGCGCGCGGGATCGGTGTTGATGATCTCGATCGGCGTCACGTTGGCCGCGATGCCCGAGAGCACGGGCGAGGCCAGGAACTTCTGGCTGCGCACGAAGCGGGGTGCATACGCACCGTGGCAGCTCGCGCACGAGCCGTTGCCGCCTTCGGGCCGCGGCACCGGGTTGGCGCGCCGCTCGTCCCACAGGTCGAGCCTGTGGAAGAGCTTGGATCCCTTCTTGGCGAGCTTCGTATCGATGGGCAGCGGGTAGGGCGGCGACTGCAGGCTCAGCATCCAGGTGTTGGCGGCGTACTCGTTGGCGAGAATCCAGTCGTAGCCTTCCTGGTAGTTGGGCGTGGCCGCGCCCGGCATGTACCAGGACAGCTCGATGCGCGTGGAGTCGCTGCTCATGCCCGCGTCGTAGAACTTGGCGGGACGATGGCCGAGGTTCCACCAGTTGGGCGGATCCTCGCTGCCGGTGTTGGCCGACAGCCAGAACCCTGGATTCAGCAGCATGCCGGGAACCGTCGTTTCGAAGTCCCACAGCGTCAGCAGACCGAAGAGCTGGAAGTTGGTGATGTTGCCGCTGCCGCGCACGCGGTTCAGGCTCATGACGTTGAAGCCGTTGTTGGTGTCGCCCGCTTCGGTCAGCAGCAGGTTGACGTCGGCGAGGCCGTTGTTGCCGTGCAGCGGACCCAGGCCGGCACCGTCGCCCGCGTTGCCGACCTGTCCGCTGTGGCAGATCGAGCAGGTGATGCCGATCTGACCGGTCCAGCTGCCGTCGGCGTTGCGGGTCTGCGTCAGCGCCATCGGCAGCTGACCCGACCCGCCATCGGTCAGGTTCGGGTCCTCGCCGGGCAATGGGTACGGATTGCGATGCGCGCTCAGCGGCGTGCCGTAGCGCTCCGCGACCAGCTCGTCGAAGTCGGCCGGACGGTCGGGGAGTCCCCAACGCTCCCACAGCGAGTTGTATTCCGAAGACTCGATCGCCCATGAGCTGGTCGAGCTGTTGCCGCTGAACTCCCAGCCGGCTCCCTGCTGCCCGTTGCCGCCGAGCAGACGTGCGCCGGCGTCGCGCAGTGCCCGCAGCTCGCCGCACGTTGCCGGCTGCTGATCCAGGCAGTCGTACCAGGCAACGTTGAAAACGACGGCGCGGTCGAAAGTCGGCGTGACGAGCGACCGCGGATCGGGCGGCAGCACCTTCTCGTCAGGCTGTCCGTCGCAGTAGCGGAACCAGTAGTGGCCGCCGCGCTCGCTGCCGAGGAGCTTGGACTGCGCCGCCTCCGTGGGCGCGGCCACGAACAGCGAAGCCGCGATGAGGGCGAGGTGGAGAGGACCGAGGAGTAGAGGATGCACAGCGGATCTCCTTTTCCGCGACCGAGCGCGACCCGGAGCTGCCGCCTCGGTTCGCCGGTCCGCGCGTCAATCCCCTCTCGCGACGTGACGAGGCTTCTCCCGAGCCCATCGCGTCCCGTTCGCCCTGATCGTGATCTTACCGGCTGTGCGGATGGCAGCCAGATGGGCCGGCAATGAGCATGCGCGCGGGCCCCGATGGGGGCGGATGTGCAGAGCCGCTGCGCCGCTGTTCCGTCGGCCCCAGCGTTGCGATAGCGTCCGCGCCGGTCATGGCCGCAGGCGCCGACAAGCTTCCGCTCGACCAGATCCGCCGCAGGTACGTGGAGAAGAAACGGCCGCTGCCCCACGACGTCGAGGCGGCGCTGCGCGCCGATCCGCGCGCGGCCGCCCGCGCGATCCTGGCGGCGGTCGAGAAGCGCCGGCACGCCAACCGCGCCGAAGGCCAGCGGCTCCGGCATCTGTTTCGCTTCGAGCAGGAGGTGTGGGCGACCGGCGTGACGCGCATAGCGGGCGTGGACGAAGCCGGGATGTCACCGCTTGCCGGCCCGGTCGTGGCCGGCGCCGTCATCCTGCCCGTCGGCTGGCGGCACGCCGGCATCGACGACTCCAAGAAGCTCGATGCCCAGGAACGCGACCGCCTGGCGCTTCAGATCAAGGCCAATGCGGTGGCGTGGGGCGTCGGTGTGGTCGCACCGGAGGAGATCGACCGCCTCAACATCTACTGGGCGGGGCTGCTGGCGATGAAGCGCGCCGTGGAGGCGCTCGGCATCACTCCCGAGCACCTCTTCATCGACGCGCGAAAGCTCGCCGACGTGCCGATTCCGCAGAAATCGATCGTGCACGGCGACGCGCTGAGCTTCTCCATTGCGGCCGCCAGTATCATCGCCAAGACCACGCGCGACGCCATCATGGTCGAGCTCGACCGCAAGCATCCCGGCTACGGCTTTGCGCGCCACAAGGGGTACCCGGTCCCCGAGCACTACTCCGCCCTCGACCGCCTCGGTGCCTGCCCAATCCACCGCCGTTCCTTCGCGCCGGTGCGCAAGGCTCTGGGGCTGGACCCGGTGCAGACCGAGATGTTTCCGCTGGAGCCGCCGTGCGCGGAGCGCGTCTCCGACGGCGTATCGATGCAGCCGCTCAGCGATCCCGTCCTCCTCGACGGCGCTGCGGTGCAGCCGCCTGTCGAGCACGTCAGCGGCGAGGCAGCGATGCAGGCGTCGGGTGCGCCCGCCGCCGACGCCTGAGCGCCCGTACCGCTTCCCTTTGCGCCGCTTCGCACCCGCCGCTTTCCGCCGATCGGCGTGATCCGCAATCCGATCGTCGCAACCTGACGTTCTACTGCCTGGCGGGACGGGTCTGTTCTGTTTGAGCCCCGCTGGGGCGCCCGTGGAGCAAAAGGACGTCAGGAGTGCATCAGTCGATCAGTGACGAATTTCTACGTGGCCGCGCTCGCGATATGATCCGATCGGGGCGGTTGCCCCGGAGGCTGCCCGAGTCTACTTGGGCAGGCCGAGGAACCGGAGCGGCGTGCAGGCTTTGCGGTGCGCCCGTGGGCCACGATGAGGTTGGATACGAGATCGAACTGCCCGCAGCCGACGGCGGCGAGGCAGTCAATCAACATTTCCACGTGCGGTGTTTCCTGGCACTCGAGTTCGAGCTCCACTGCGGTGCCGCTGCGTCGGCCTCAGGCGATGGGGATCATCGATCCTCGGCCACGCCGGTCACTGGCGGCGGGGGCGACTGAGGATGCACGTGGCGGCGGCCGTGACCCAAGCCGGGAGGCGCGCGCGCCATGGCTGCCGTAAAGCGCCCCGATGCGACGGGCACGCTCGGCGACGTCCTCTACGGTCAGCCGCAGCGTCTCGTGCTGGAAGAGGAATGGGTGACGCTGGTGCAATCGGTCGCCGCCGGCAACCAGCACGCGCTGCGGGAGTTGTATGATCGGGGGCACCGCATCGTGTTCACGCTCGCGCTGCGGATCACCAACAGCCGTGAGACGGCCGAGGAGGTGACTTTGGATGTCTTTCACGACATCTGGCGCCGCGCCTCCGGCTATGACGCCGACAATGGCAGCGTCCTTGGCTGGATCATGAATCAGGCACAGTCGCGGGCCATCGACCGTCTGCGTTTCGAGCAGCGCAAGAAGCGTATCCGGCCCGTCGACGACGGTTCTGCGCCGGGCTTGCCCGTCGGTCCCATCGAGGGAATCGAACTGGGCGAGATGCGAGAACGCGTGCGCACTGCGCTGGCGATCCTGACGCCGCAGGAGCGGCAGGCGATCGAGACGGCGTTCTTCGCTGAGCTCAGCTATTCGGAGGTTGCCGAGCTCCTCGATGCGCCGGTGGGCACCGTCAAGACGCGCATCCGATCCGGCCTCGGAAAGCTGCGCCAGTTCCTGATCCAGACAGTGAAGCAATGAAGGACGCATCGAAAAGACACGCGGAGGAACAGGCCGAACGGCTCAGCCTCTACGCGGTGCAGGCGCTGCCGACCGACGAAGCACGCGCCGTCGAAGCGCACGTGGCGACCTGCGACGACTGCCAGCGCGAGCTCGGAGGGCTGCGCACCGTCGTCGATTCGTTCGTCTCCTGGCCCACCGATGTTCTGCGCCCGTCCGCTTCGCTGTGGGACCGTCTCGAGCAGCGTCTGGGTGCGCCCGATGCTGCGACCGCCTCGCCGGTGCAGCGGTGGACTGCGCCGCAATGGAAGGAAGTGGCGCCGGGCATTTCGTGCAAGCTCTTGTCCACGGATGCCGATCGCCACCGCGTCAGCATGCTGGTGCGGCTGGCGCCGGATACCGAGTATCCGCCGCATCGGCATGCGGACATCGAAGAGCTGCATCTTCTGGACGGCGAGCTGTGGATCAACGACAGGCAACTCTTCCCCGGCGACTTCAGCCGCGCCGAGCCCGGCACTTCCGACCGGCGCGTCTGGAGCCCGACCGGCTGCACCTGCTTCCTGCTGACCTCGACGCAGGACGAGCTGAGCTGACGGCACGCGCCGCATCGTAACGCTCGCGTCGCCCGAGCCGTGCTGGCCGCACGGAGGCACAAGGACATGAGACGGCGCCGTTTCCTCCGATTGCTCGCGGCCGCCGGTGGCGCTCCGCTGCTTGCCGGCCGCGGCCGCGCAGCCACCGGCGCGCCGCTGGCGACGGCGGTGGCGATTCATCGCGACACGCGCAACACGCTGCTTGGCGCCGTCGGTGCGGGATTGCGCCGGCTGCGGACGCCGCCGCCGCCCTTCAAGAGCTACCCCGCTGGACGCGTGGACCTCGAGCGGCCCGTGGCAGCGCAGGGGTTGACGCTTTCCCAGGCAGTCGCGCGGCGCGCGCGAGAGGCATCCATCGGTGCCGGCGAGATCACCGCGGCCGAGCTGTCGCGGCTGCTGTTCTTCACCAATGGCGACACGGGCAGCGCCGACGGCGATCCGCTGCACCTGCGCGCGGCGCCATCGGCCGGCGCGCTGTACGCCGGCGAGCTGTACGTGATCGCCGAGCACGTGGCCGGCCTCGCTCCCGGCGTCTACTACTACGATGTGGCCCGGCACGGCCTGCTGCCGGTGCGATCGGGCTCCGCGCGCGCGGCTGCGCTGACAGGACTGGCAATCGGCGGCGCGGTCGCGCAGGCGGCGGCGCTGGTGATCGTCACCAACGTCTTCGAACGCTACGAGCATCGGTATGCCAACCGCGGCTATCGCTACGCGCTGGTGGACACGGGCCACATCGATGAGAACCTGCGGCTTGCTGCCGCCTCCGCCGGCCTCGCATGCAGGACCGCCGACCGATTCCACGATGACCGTTTCCACGAGCTTCTCGAGATCGACGGGCGCGAGGAAGCGGTCTGCTCGGTGCATGCGCTCGGCCGTGTCGGCGACGCCGCCGCCGCTTCCGAGACGGCCTCTCTCATCGAGAAGCAGGTTGCCGATCGCGGCGGCGTCGCGCAGGGTCTGACGGCGCCGCGGCTGTATCACGAAGCGACCAAACTGGTCCCCGCGCCGGCAGCGGTCGCCATGGCCGGTCCGCCGGCGCGCCCGGCGGCCGAGATTGCTGGAATCGCGCTGCCGCAGGCGGCGCAGGCCGATGCTCTGGTGGAGGACTGCATCCGCAGGCGGCGCTCGCCTTCGGCATTCGAGGAAGCGGACATTTCGCTGCTCCAGCTTGCGACGGCGCTGCGTCTGGCGTTGCCGCAGGCGATCGCGCAGAGCAGCCTTGGCATGGAGCTCCACGTCATCGCGCACCGCGTGCAGGGACTGGCGCCGGGGCTGCACCGTTACGACCCCTTCATGCACACGCTGGCGGCGACCGGCCGCACCGGCGAAGACCTCAGCGCGGCATTACGCGCCGTGTGTCTGGGGCAGGCCCACGCTGCCACCGCCGCGGCGGCGTTGGTCATGGTGGCCGACGTGGCCGGCGTGGCCGCGCGTGCCGGGGAGCGGAGCTACCGCGATCTTCTGCGCGAGGCCGGCGCCATCGGGCAGCGGATCTACCTGGCGGCCGAGGCACAGGGGCTGGCGGCGCGAAACCTCGCCGCCTTCACCGACGACGCATTCAACGAGCTCCTCGGCCTCGAGCCAGCCAGGCGGGCGGCCGTGCACCTTACGATGTTCGGCGCGCGCGCGGCGACCACGTAGCGAACGGCGCACGGGCACGAGGCCGGTTCGTTATACGCCCTTTTGCTTGCGGCGTGGTGCACGCCGCCGCCACGCAGTGCATACTTGGTCGCTGCATGCCGGCACCGCCCCCCCGCAGCGGCCCCATGATCCGCGAGTTCGCTCTGGCGGACTGGTTCACGCTTGCCAATGCCGCGTGCGGGGCCGGCGCCATCTTCTCGATGATGACGTACCTGGAGGTGCGCCAGGTCCTGCACATCTACTTCGCCGGCGGTCTGGTCGCGCTCGCGCTCCTGTTCGATTTCCTCGACGGCCGCATCGCGCGGTGGCGCCGTCGCGCCTCCGTCATGGGGCGCGAGCTGGACTCGCTGGCGGACGTGATCTCCTTTGGCGTCGCACCGGCGATGATCGGCTACGGGTGCGGTATGCAGGGCCTGTACGATCGGCTCGTGCTCGTCTATTTCGTCGTCTGCGGCGTCTCGCGCCTGGCCAGGTACAACGTCACCGCCGAGTCGCTGGCCGGCGGTGGCGACAAGGTGAAGCACTTCGAAGGGACGCCCATTCCCACCTCGATCTTCCTGGTGCTCGTCCTGGTCGCCGCCGCAGCCTCGGGCGCGGTCGGCAGCGAGCTGCCACTGGGCATGGTGGAGATTGCCGGGTTCGAGCTTCACCCGCTGGTCTTGATGTTCGCGGCATCGGGCACGCTGATGATCAGTCGCGTGCGCATCCCCAAGCCCTGACGGCCCGATCCGGCGCGGCAGCTACCGTCGCCATGGCGCAGGCAGCAGGCCCCAGCTAGAGATCCTGCCGCGCAGACGGAACCGACAGAGTGAGACGCGCTCATGCGGGAAGCATCCGCATGGCATGGCATGGCTGGGCCGGCGGCGGACGATATACTTTCGTCGATGCCGTCTCTGCTCCGCTCCAACGGTCGCGGCCACACCACTTCGCACACACGAAGCCGCCCTGGCCTCGCCTGGCGTGGCGTGCTCGCGTTGTGCGTCTGCCTCGGCTGCTGCGCACCGGCTGCGGAGGCATCGGCTGCGCCGACGGAGGCTTCGCCGGCGCAGCATCACCTCGACGCAGCGCTGTTCGATGATCATGCCGCGCTGGATGCGGCAGGTCCCGATCGTCCCATTCCGATGCTGCACGAGCCGAAGCACATCCGGTCTTGCTGCGCCTTCGGCCTGGATCTGGCGGTCGATCTCGGGCTCCTTCGCGTGCCCCTCTACAGGTACCGAACCATCCGCGGCACCGAGGATCTGGGTCCGCACGATTACGCAGCCGGGCTGCTGCAGATCACGCCGAGCCCGGCGCGGCGCCGCGGCGAGAGACCCGCCTATGAGAACAACGGCATGGTCTACACGTGCCGCGGCGGATTCATCGACCTCGGCCATCTGCGCGATCACGCCGACCGCACCGTGTTCTTCGCATCTCGCGTCGAGCCGTGGCTCGAAAGCGGCGGCGTCATCGCGCTGCGCGATTTCGGCGGCAGGCGCCGCGTGGTGCTCGAGCCGGTGCCGGAAGCGAGAATCGCCGAGGTTGGCCGGCGCAGGCTGGCCATCGCGACGGCACAATGGATCGCGATGCAGGTCGCGATCTGGCACGAGATCGGCAGCTGGTACGGCAACAGCAACATCCCGTTCTTCCCGGAGAAGCTGTCGAGCTTCTCGATGGAGGATCTCTATTCCAACCTCGTCGGCACGAAGCTGGCCGCCGGCATCATCCTGACGCAGAGCCCGCGCACCGAGATCGAGTACGACCGCGCGATGACCGAATGGCTGCCGGCGGCCCTGCGGCGGCTCGAGATCGTCTCGAAGGATCACGCGTCGGCGGCGATGCGCGCGGTCGACGGCGTATGGTGGGATTCGAGCAAGCGGCTGCCCGATTGGAAGATCGTCCGGCGGCGGAAGTACGACCTCGGCTCGCCGCTTTCGCCGTGGCTCGTTTCGATGGCGTATGCTCCGGAGCCGGCGCCGTTCGTCGGTTGCACCGGAGAACCGCAGCCGCTCGCGCTCGCAAAACCGGATGCGCTGCAGGGCGTGCCGCTCTCCACGCACGCGCGGCTCGAAGTCGATGTGAACGACAATCTGGCGGCCAACGGGTTCCCGTTCCCCGACGCCGGCAGCCGCCGCATCACGCAGGCGGATTTCCCGTTCATCGTCGAACGGATCCGCGGCGAGCTGTACACGGCGTTCGGCGCCGCCTCCGATCATCCGCGACGGTGAGGTCACTCGCGTCGCGGCGGATGTCGGGTCAGATCCCGAAGCGCCCCTGCGCGCGATAGCGCTCGATGAACTGCGAGTAGTCGCCGGGCTGCTGCTCGGTGCGAAGGCGCGTCTGCGGCAGCGCTACCCATGGCTGCGCGCTGCGCGTCCAGATGTCGCCGACGGGCTCGACCCAGCTGGTGTCGTCGAAGGTTCCCGTGCGAACGCTGAGCATGCCGATCGACGGGATCTGTCCGTTGGCGATGCGGCTGCCGCATTCGCCGCAGAACCAGCCGAAGCGGCGGTTGCCGGCATCCGAAGTCCACTTGGCGGTCCTGGCCTCGCCTTTCACGAAGCGAAACGCGGCTTCCAGGATCGTGGCGGGTGTGGAGAACGCTCCCCCGCCGAGCTTCTGGCAGTTGGTGCAGTGGCAGTTGTAGATCATGAGCGGCGGCTGCGTGATTTCGTAGCGAAGCGCGCCGCACATGCAGCCACCTTGGATCGGCAGGGCGACCATCGGCTACCTCCTCGTCTCCAGTCTGCCACACCCGTAGCCTGCGTGGCTCTGGCGCGCCAGCGGCGCGCGTCACGCGCCAGGGACAGGGCGCCCCGCAGCGGCGACGCACCGGCCACGCACCGGCGACGAAATGGAGCTTCGGTTGGCGTCAGGATCGTACGGCGCGTGGGAGGGCCGGGCTGCCTCAGAAAAGCCAGGCTCAGGACCTGGCCCGACCATCGGCCTGCAACCGATGGATGTGCCGGATCGCGCTGCCGATCGTCGCTCGACTTCGCGACCTTCGCGCTGCATGGACGCGGCAGGCGCGCTGCGGCGTCCCGAAGCAGCGGGGCGGGCGCGGCCGCGGCCTCTGTTCCACGCGGACCGCCGCGTTCTTCACGTGGATGCGCAGATCGTCATCGGGCCCGCAAGAGCAGGCGAGCAGCAGCCGCTGACGCGGATCGCGCACGCCGCCAAGCGGCATTGGGGCTACCCGGAGGAATGGATCCGATCGTGGAGCGCCGACCTTACGGTCAGCGCGGACGCGATTGCCCATGATCCCGTGTACTGCGCGCGCAGCGGCGGCGACATCGCCGGCTTCTATGCGCTGTCGGTCGAAGGCGACGTCGCCGAGCTCGAGCACATGTGGGTCGAGCCAGGATACATGGGCCTCGGCGTGGGACGCGCGCTGTTCGAGCACGCAAAGGATACGGCCGCGCGCCTGGGCTGCGGCCGCATGCGCATAGCCTCCGATCCCAACGCCCTCGGCTTCTACGAACGCATGGGCGCCCGCCGTGTCGGCGCCGTCGCATCGACACCGGCCCCACGGATCCTGCCACTGCTCGAGCTCGCGCTCTGAGACGCCGGCGGTTGTCGCCGCCGCCACCGCGCGTTGAGCGTCGGGTGTGACCAACCGATCGCGGTCGCACGCCCTTTCGCCCTGTGCCGTCCAACGCTGCTGGCGCCGCTCGTCGAGCCTGCTAGGTTCCGCTCATGGAGAAAAAAGCGATCAATCCGTGGACGTGGCAGGACAGGCTCGGCTTCGTGCAGGCCAATGAAGTCAGCGGCGCGGCGCGTACGCTGATCGTCTCCGGTCAGACGTCCGTCGACGACGATGGGCGGCCGCTGCACGCGGGCGACATGGGCGCGCAGGTCGCGCGCGCCGTCGCCAACCTGGAGACCGTGCTGACGGCGGCCGACTTCACGCTCGCCGACATCGTCAAGATCACCTACTTCACCACCGACATCGACGCGTTCGTGACGTCGGCGGGAGCGGGACTGGGCCGTCTGGCGCAGGGCGGATGCAGGCCGGCGTCGACCCTGATCGGCGTGTCGCGCCTGTTCCTTCCGGAGATCCTCGTCGAGATCGAAGCGACCGCAATGAAGTGAGCTATTCGTAGTTGCCGCGCACCCGCAGCTGCACCTGGTAGCCGCCTTCGGGCCGGTACAGCGTCAGACCGTAGGCGAGGCGAGGGCCGTTCGGATTGAGGTTCACCTCGTTCGTGTCCATGTCGACGCGGCCGATGGCGTTGTCCTCGAGGTCCGTCGTCTCCACCTCGATCTGCGAGACGATCTCATCGAGGGCGATCGTGTCGGGCGGAATTCGATAGCGGAAGCGCAGGTGCACGGCGGCCGTGCGGCCGTCGTCCTGGTTGATCACGCGCATCCGCACGCGTGCATTGCCGCCGTCCAGCTTCACGCCCGTGCTGCGTGCCTCGCCGTTCTCTCCCGGCATCTGCAGCGTGACGTCGGCCTGCACCGGCGCCGGACTGTCATGCGCGGGCGCAGCGCCGGGCAGCGCGATCAGACAAACCGTAAACAACGCAGCCGCAATCTTCATCGCTCTCCTCCATCGTCAGCATTTTCCGAGCGCGGCCGCGGGCGTGTCTGCGGCCGACCGTCCGGTCCTCCGGCTTCGTGTCCGCCGTGGAAACGCCTTGGCCGCGCGTTCTTCGTGCGTCTCTCCCGTGGCGCCCGCTCTTCGCTCTTCGTCACCGGATCGAGCACGACGAAATGCTCCAATGCAAGACCTGACCCCGTTCAGGCGCCGTTCAGGCGGGGGCGGTGTAGCGGTCTTCGATGGCGCGTTTGATGGCCTGACGGCTCTCGACAGGGCTCATGTCGCGCGTCTCGATCTGCTCGGCCTCGTCGGCCAGCGTGTCGTCCTTGATCGCGAAGCGGAACCACTTGGAGTAGTCGCGCTGGCGCAGGTGATGCAGCCAGGTCTCGTCGTCGACGCCTTCGGCGATCTGCGTGAACAGCGCCAGGTTCTGCGCACGCAGATTGAGCCGCTCCTGCGGCCCACGGAAGTAGAAGCTCATGTCGCCGAGATCGCCTTCCGCGTACTTCCGGAGATGACGCCGGCGCTCCATCTTCGGCGGATGGATGCGCATGAGCATCGGGCGTCCGCCGTCGCCGCCGCAGGAATCGCGCGTCCACACCAGCGCCTGGCCCGATTCGAGCACGATCGGATCGAGGGGGGCCACCGGAGCGCCGACCGACCGGCAGAATCCTTCGATGGACGTCTGCGGTGCATCGCCGATCGCGATCACCATGTCGATGAGCGACAGGATCGATTTGGACACCGAGTCGGCGTGCACCGTGATCAGCATCAGTCCGCTCATCTCCTGCGGCAGCGTCTTGGGCGTCCAGGGGTTCGGCATCAGGTGGTGCGCCTCGTCGACGATCAGCCAATGCGGCCGGCCCACGCGCGCGCGCAGCTCGAGGATGCGGGGCAGCAGCTGCTCGTAGAACGTGGGGCGATGGTCGAGACTGACGCCGAGCAGATTGACGACCACGTTCTCGTGCGGCTTGGCGATCAGTTCCATGACGGCTTCGATGCTCGGCTCGCGGCTCGGATCGCCCTGCACGACGGCCAGGTCCATCGTCTGGTAATCGCCCTCGGGGTCGATGACGCAGAACTGGTAGTTCTGCTCCGCCAGCCCCTCCATGATGGCCGTAGCGAGGGTGGACTTGCCGGCGCCGGACGTGCCGGTGAGCAGGATGTTGGTGCCGTAGGGCGGAATGCTGATGAGGCCGCTCTCGATCAGTGCCGGAGTGGCGCCGACGCCTTCGTGCTCGGGCGGCGCTGCCGCTTGCAGGTGCGTGCCCAGCACGACGCGGCGCTGCTCCATGCGCGGCGACAGGTCGCGCAGGTCGTTGGCGATCATCTTCTCGATGAGCTCGTTGACGCCCGCACCGTGGTCGGCGGCGGTGACGTAGTCGGCGCGCTCCTTGATCGTATCGAGGGCATTGGCCACCGCCACCGAGCACTCGCAGAGGTTCATGAACGCGTGGTCGTTTTCGGCGTCGCCGACGGCCACCACATTGTGCGGCGACAGCCCGAGCTGGTCGAGCGCGACCGTCAATCCCGCGGCCTTGTTGATTCCCGACGGCAGCACCATCACCGCGCCCTTGTTGAAGATGACCTGAAGCTCGAGCCCCATGTCGCGAATGGTTTCCAGGACCACCGTTTCATTGGGCTGCCACGTCGCCACGATGACGCGGCCGACCGAGATCGGCGTGACGCCGCGGTTGCGCAGCGTCTCGACGAAGCGCGGCGGCGGCGGCTCACAGAGCGGCTGCTCCTGACGCGTGGCGGGGCAGTAGAGGAGCGCGCCGTTCTCGGCAACCACCCGATCGAACAGATCGAGCCGATCGTAGACGCGCTGGAGGTCGTCGAGCTCGCGTCCGGTCACCAGCAGAACCTTGCGTCCGGTGGCGCGCAGGCATTCGAGCGCCGCAAGGGTATCTTTGCTGACCGCGCCGTGCAGAGCCAGGGTACCGTCGTAGTCGGTGGCCAGGGCGAAATAGCGCATGGCGTCCACCTTAGAACGCCCGGAGCGAGACGCACAGATGGTTGCGGCATTGCCGTGCTGCGCGTGGTCGCGCAGCTGGACGCGCAAAAGGGTCGGACGCCTCTTCGCGCGGAAAAGCGTCCGACCCGAAAGGAGGTCAGCGAGAGCTAGAGATTGTCGTACACCGAGCTCCAGAACTCGCATTGGGCGCGACGGAAGCCGTCGAGCTTGTTCAGCTGCGCGTTCAGCCGCAGAACCTTCTGCGACCGCGCGTTGAACTTCGGCCAGCCCAGCGCCTTGGTGGCCTTGGGCTTGCCCTTCTCGGCAAAGCGCGACCAGTACTCCTGGATCTGGCGTCCCAGAGTCTGGTCGTAGGAGGTCGGCGGCGGCACCGAACCGAACACGTACGCGATCTCGGCGCCGTGGAAGGCGCCGAGGTCCAGGAGCGACACGAACGGCAGCGGGATGACGCGCGCGAAGTTGTAGAAGTACGTGCGGTTCTTGTGCGCCGCGACGCGCTTGGCCACGTCGTACGTCGAGCAGACCAGGCTGGCGTCGCCGACGACGCGGATGAGCGCGTCCTGAGGCGAAGCGAAGTCGTCGGACGGATACAGCAGCGCGATCTCGTCGGCGTAGTCGGCGAAGCGCGTAAGCAGTTCGGCCTGGTACTCCTCGTCCGTCTCGATGGGCTCGGAGCCGACGAAGAAGAGCGTGCCTTCATCGGAATTCGCGCCCAGGATGTAGGGCACGCGCGCGAAAAGGCCTGCGTCGAACAGATCGCGCGGGTGATCGGGAACCATGCCCCCGTCGATGCTGATGCCGAGGTTGGCGCCGATGCTCGGCGATGCCTCGCCGGCCGGTCCGGCAGCCAGGAGGTCGGCCACGGGCAACGCACGCAGGCACGCCAGCTCGTCGGGCGCGCCGTCGCATCCGGCCGCCGCCGCGATGGCGTTGGCGCTGATGTCGGCGTCCTCGGCGGAGGCCACGCCGACCGAGCAGCCGCCGCTCTGGCTGATGGCGCGATGGAAGAGTCCGGCGCTGAGCGGCGAGATCATGTGCGCGCACACGTCCCAGGAGCCCGCCGACTCGCCGAAGATGGTGACGTTATCGGGGTCGCCGCCAAAGGAGGCGATGTTGTCGCGCACCCAGACCAGCGCTGCGACCTGATCGAGCAGTCCCTGGTTGCCGGCATAGGGGAAGCTCGGATCCTCGCCGGCCAGATCGGCATGAGCGAAAAAGCCGAAGACGCCGAGCCTGTAGTTGATCGACACGACGACGGTGTCGTGCGCGTCCGCCAGCGCGCTGGCATCGTAGAGGCGCTCGCTCTCGTAGGGAGGGAAGGGCACGAAGTCGCCGGTGGAGCCGCTGACGTTGCCGCCGCCGTGAATCCACACCATCACCGGGCGCGGCTCCTCCGGCGTCAGCGTCGGCGTCCAGACGTTCAGGTAGAGGCAGTCCTCGTTTTCGCTCGGAGTGCCGATGATGCCGTCGACCTGCGGGCACGCGCTCGAATAGCTGGAGGCATTCAGATGACCGAAGTCCGGTACCGGCGCCGGCGGCCGGAAGCGCAGCGGTCCGACCGGCGGAGCGGCAAAGGGAATGCCGAGGAACTCCACCACGTTGCCGGCGGTGTGTCCTTCGACGGTGCCGCCGCTGACGGCGACCACCGGCCCGCCGCCGGCCACTGCCGCTGCGGCCTGCATCGCCACTGCCAATGTCGTCCCCAAGCAAAGGGCAGCCCTGCGACTGCTGCGCATCGCGTGATTCATCACCGTCTCCTTTCGGGAGTGCCCTCCCCGATGTCTGGCCGCCCCCGCGGCCGCTCGTTCTCGACGAGCAATCCCGATCCCTATGCCTGTTTTGGGCCGGAGTACAGCCGCAAGTTGCACCGGCGCGGCGGCCGCGCGCGGCCGCGCGCTCGCATCAGGCGGTGACGGCCGTCGTGCCTTCGCGCAGCACAGTGGCGGCGCGCGGACGGCCGGCTCTTGGCCTACGATGCCCGCGGCCACCGCGACCTTCGCCGCTTCCCCGCCTGTGCGCGGCCAGAAGCATCCTCGGCGTCGAGAACCGGGCCCCGCTGTGTTAGCTTCGGCCCGTGCCAGGAGGGAAGTGCCGATGAGCGAGGCGGGCATCGCCTGGTGGATGTGGGCGATCTTCGGACTGGTGCTCGCGGCCCTCGAGCTGGCCACGCCCGGCGGCTTCTACCTTCTGTTCTTCGGCATCGGAGCGCTGCTGGTCTCGTTCCTGACCTGGGGCGGAATGGTCGACGCCACGCTGCCGCAGCTGCTGTGGTTCTCGGTTCTGTCGGTGGTCGCGACCGTCCTTTTCCGGCGCCGCCTCGTCGACAGCCTTGCCACGCGCGAGCCCGAAGCAAGCGACTCGATGGTCGGTGAGGTGGCCGTGACGCTCGATGATTTCGATCCCGACGGCTTCGGCAAGGTGGAGCTTCGCGGCACGGCCTGGAGCGCTCGCAATGTCGGCAACGGACCGTTGCCGCGCGGGCACAGGTGCGTGGTGCAGCGCGTCGAAGGTCTGCTTCTGTTGGTTCGGCCCGCCTGACGGGCATTCGCGAGGAGCGGTCCGATGGCCGCACGAAAGAGAGGGAAGGCATGACCGGTGGATTGATCGTCGCGTTGGTACTGGCCCTGCTCGTCGTCATCGTCATCGCCAAGACGGCGATCGTCGTGCCGCAGCAGAGCGCGTACGTCGTCGAGCGGCTCGGAAAGTACAGCGGCACGCTGAATGCCGGCTTCCACATCCTGATCCCCTTCATCGACGTGGTCCGCTACAAGACGTCGCTGAAGGAGGAAGCCATCGACATCGCCGAGCAGATCTGCATCACGCGCGACAACGTGCAGGTGGCGGTCGACGGCGTCCTGTACCTGAAGGTGCTCAATCCCGAACGAGCCTCCTACGGCATCACCGACTACGTGTTCGCGATTTCGCAGCTGGCGCAGACCACGCTGCGCAGCGAGATCGGCAAGATCGAGCTCGACCGCACCTTCGAGGAGCGCACCAACATCAACACGTCGGTCGTCAGCGAGCTCGACAAGGCGACCGAGTCCTGGGGCGTCAAGGTGATGCGCTACGAGATCAAGAACATCACGCCGCCGCAGGACATCCTGGCCGCGATGGAGAAGCAGATGCGCGCCGAGCGCGAGAAGCGCGCCACCATCCTGCACTCCGAAGGCGTGCGCGATGCGGCCATCAACACGGCCGAAGGCGAGAAGCAGCAGATCATCAAGAATTCCGAGGCGCGCAAGCAGCAGCAGATCAACGAGGCGGAAGGCGAGGCGGCCGCGATCCTCACCGTCGCCAACGCGACGTCCGAGGGCATCCGCAAGATCGCCGAATCGATCCAGGCACCCGGCGGTTTCGAGGCGGTGCAGCTTCGCGTGGCCGAGCAGTACGTCTCGCAGTTCGGCGAGATCGCCAAGCAGTCCACGACGATGGTGCTCCCCACCAACATGGCCGACGTCGGGTCGCTGCTGGCGCTCGCGATGAACTTCATCAAGGAGGGCGGCGCGAAGGCCGAAACGCAGACGCCGGTGCCGAGGGCCTAGATCGGGCAGGGCGGCAGCGCGATGACCGATGCGCTGGGGCGGCCCGGCGCCGGCGCTGCTCGGCATCAAGCCGGCAGCACGAAATAGAACGTCGCGCCCTCCCCGAGCGCCGACTCCGCCCACACGCGCCCTCCATGACGCTGCACGATGGTTTGTACGGTGGCCAGGCCGATGCCCGTTCCGACGAACCCCTCGTCGTGATGCAGCCGTTCGAAAGGCTGAAAGAGCTTGTCGACGAAGCGAATGTCAAAGCCTACTCCGTTGTCGCGCACGAAATAGATGCGCTCGCCTTCTTCGCTGCGGCTGGCGAACTCGATTCGGGCGTCCTGACGGCGTGAAGTGAACTTCCAGGCGTTGCCGAGCAGGTTCTCGAGCATGATGCGCAGCAACCGCGGATCCCCGCGCGCGGTAAGGTCGTCGCCGATGACGACCTCGACGCTGCGCTCGGGCGACTGCTGAGCGAGCTCGTCCAATATAGATCGGGCCACCGGCGCAAGATCCACGACGTCATCCGATCGCGCGATTCTCCCTAGCCGCGCCAGTCCCAGCAGGTCGTCAATCAGAACGTCCATCCGGTTGGCCGCGGCCTGCACCCGCGTCAGATAGTCGACGGCCGTGGGCTCCAGCGTCTTGCCGTAGTCGTCGACGAGGAGCTGACTGAAGCTGGCGATCGAGCGCAGCGGTGCACGCAGATCGTGGGATACGGAGGCGCTGAAGCGCGTCAGATCGCGGTTCGCCAGCTCGAGCTCGAGGGTGCGCTCGGTCACCCGCCGCTCGAGAGTCGCGTTGAGGACGCGAACCTGTTCTTCCGCCACTCGCCGGCGCCGGTCGGTCCGGTACGAGCTGATCATCTGCGCGCAGCTGGTCAGGAACGGCTGAAGATACTCGACGAGAGCCTCATCGTACCCAGCCGGTCGATTGGCCAGCCCTACCATTCCGACCAGCTCGCCGCCCACGAGCAGCGGCATTCCCACGAAGGTGTTGATGCTGGGATGGCCTTTGGGAAACCCGGTGCGCCGGGGGTCGGTCTTCGGATCGTTGGAGATCACGGTGGCGCCGCTGGTGATGGCCAGGCCGAAGAGGTTGTCGAGCTTGTGGAACTCGAGGTTGGGCGCCTGCGCCTCGTAGAGCGCCCGCGTCTCGTCGTTCCACGCAAGGTTGCTGATCACGTGGCATTTCAGGAACTGGTGGCCGTCCTCTGCCTGCAACACCTCACCGATGAAGCCGTACTTGCTGCCGGTGAGGCTGAGCAGCTCGTCGAGAACGATCGAGAAGATCTCGTCCGGCGCGCGCTCGGTGATGAAGCTCAGCTCGGCGCGATGCAATGCGGTGATCAGGTCGTGATCCGCCCGCATGGCTTCGTCGGCCTCACGGTCGAGGCGCAATCGGCGCTCCAGCGCCCGCCGCGAACGGGCCAGGGTGCTGGCCAGGTAGACCGAGCTTCCCATGCAGATCAGAAGCGTGACGCTGGCGGCGGCACTGAGCGACTTTACCGGGTCTTCCGGCAACACCATCGCATTGACCAGAATGCTGCCCGCGGCCACGACCGCCACGCAAAGCTGCGCGACGGGCCCCCACGGCAGCAGCGCCGCCGACCCCAGCGTGACTGCAGTCGATACGATCGCGTTGCTGGCGAGCTCGTGGCGAAGCAGGCCGTTGAGCGCCAGCGATACGGAGACGCCGGCGATGGCGACGGCCCCGGCGGCCTTGGCGACCGCGTCGTTCGGCCATCGCCGCACCACGAACAGGCACGCGAGCAGCAGCGCCATACGGCCGCTCTGCACCAGCATGACGCCCGGCGGCTCTTCGACCGCGCCGAGCTGACTGACGACGAAGTAGACCGCGAACCCGGAAGCCAGCAACGTCAGGCCCAGCCGCATGCGATCGACGACCGGCGGCAGCAGATCGGAGTCGAGCTCGGCGGACTGGCCTGTTGTGCGCTGGGGCATCAGCCGGAGTGGCGCTGCGGGAGGCGGCGCCGGAACGATAGCCGTCTTCGCAGGGCCTTCAAAACGTGCCCCGAGGCGCAAGTCCGGCCAACGAACCTCGCCGAGGAGTGCGCGAACGGTTATTCGCCTCCATCGCCGCCTGCCGTCAGGCGCTTGTAGGCGGCGAGCGCCGACCGCTTGGCCATCTCGTGCGACACGATCGGCTCGGGATAGTCGATACCGAGGCGGACTCCCGCGCTCGCCAGCACCGATGCCGGCGCCTTCCACGGTTCATGCACGCAGCTCGTAGGCACGTACTCCAGAGCGGGCAGCCAGCGGCGCACGTAGGTGCCGTCGGGGTCGAACTTCCTGGCCTGGAGAGTCGGATTGAAGATGCGGAAGAACGGCGCCGCGTCCGCGCCGCAGCCGCTGACCCACTGCCATCCGAGCGTGTTGTTGGCCAGGTCCGCGTCGACGAGCGTCTTCTCGAACCAGCGCGCTCCATGCTGCCACGGCAGCATCAGGTCCTTGACCAGGAACGATGCCACGATCATGCGCGCGCGATTGTGCATCCAGCCGGTCGCCGACAGCTCGCGCATGGCTGCATCGACGATCGGATAGCCGGTGCAACCGCGCTGCCAGGCCTGGAGCCCGGCCTCGTCCTGCCTCCACGGGAAGCGCACGAATTCCTCCCGCAGCGGCTGCTCCACGGCTTCAGGAAGGTGGTAGAGCAGATGGTAGGCGAACTCGCGCCAGACCAGCTGTCGCACGAACGATTGCACGGACGCAGACAGCGCGGGGCGGCGCTCGGCCAGGTCGTGCAGCACGTGCCAGAGCTGGCGAACGCTGATCTCGCCGGCCGCCACGTGCGGCGACAGCCTGGAGGTCGCGCTGCGGTCGAGGCGATCGCGATCGCGCGAGTAGGCGGCCAGACGATCGAGGAACAGCGTCCACGTCGCCCGCGCGCCGCTCTCGCCGGGACGCCAGAGGCCGGTCAGACGCCGAGAGCACGCTTCGTCGCCTTGCCAATGCAGGTCGTCGATCCGCAGCGAACGCAGCCACGCTGGCGGCGGCGGGATCGCCGCCGGCGATGCCAACGGCTGCTCGGGCGAGCCCTTGGACATGAGCGCGCGCCAGAACGGCGTGAACACACGATACGGCGTACCGTCGGCCTTGGCGCTCAGCGACGGGTCCCGCAGCAGCGCGCCGTCGGACGTGCGAGCCGCGACGCCTGCCGCTCCGAGCGCACGCTCGACGGCTGCGCTCGCGGCAACGGCGGCGGGCTCGTACCGGCGATTCCAGTAGACGGCGCCGGCTCCGGATTCGGCGCAAAGGTCGAGCAGCTCGCGCGCCGCGTGCCCGCGCCGGACGACGAGACGGTTGCAGGCTTTGCGCAAAGACGCGTCGAGCGCATGCAGCGAGCGCGACAGCCACCAGCGCGATGGTGCCCCAAGGGTCTGGTCATCGTCGCTGCCTGCGATGAAAACCGGAATGACGATGTCGTGCGATGCGCACGCCTGCCAGAGCGCAGGGTTGTCGTCCAGTCGCAGATCGCGCTGGAACCAGACGATGGCGGCCGACGGCACGCGAGCAGGCTAGGGAGCCACGGAACCGGGAGCAACCCGGGTGGCGCATCGATGCGATCGTGCGCGAGCGTCGTCCCGAGCAGCCGCTGCCCGTCAGCGCGGGCGCCGAGGAATGGTTCGACGCTTCCAATGACGGGCCTTCGCGGCAAGACTGGCGTTCATGAACATCGATCGCCCCACGTGGCACCGCCGGCTTTCCGTCGCCATGCCCGAGCAGCTCGACCTCTACGAAAAGACCAAGGCGCTGCAGTGGAATGCCACCGATGCGGTCGACTGGTCGCAGCCTGTCCGCAACTACACCGAAGCGGCGTACGCGGCCACGGGCGGACGCATCTCGCGCGAAGACTTCGACCGCATCTGCGCGGAGCGGCGCGCTTTCACGTTCACACAGCTCTTCTTCGGCGAGCAGGCGGCGCTAGCGCTGTGCGCGCAGCTCATCAACCAGTGCCCGGAGCTGGAGGCACGCATGGTGCTGGCCGGGCAGGTGATCGACGAGGCGCGGCACGTCGAGGTGTTCGGCAGGTATCTGGACAAGCTCGGCGTCGATGCCCCGCTCGATCCGATGCTCGAGGGCATCGTGCATCAGCTGCTCGACAGTGACTTCTACGGCGAGAAGATCGTCGGAATGCAGATCTTCCTCGAAGGCATTGCCGTCGGGCTGTTCCAGGTGTTCGCGCAGGAAAGCCCCGACCCCCTCCTGCGCGAGCTCATGCGCGGCGTGCTGCGCGACGAGTCGCGCCACGCGGGGTTCGGCGTCATGTACCTGGCCGACAAGTTCGAGCGCGCCACGCCAGCCGAGCGAAGACGCACCGAGCACTTCGTGGGGGACCTCTTCCGCGGCTTCGGGATGATGATGGGTGCGCCGGGCGGCGGCTTTCTCGCCGGCACGTTCGAGGACATCCGCCATCGCCTGCGCCAGATCGGGCTCGAGGTGCGGTAAACGCGATTGCGTCGGCCTGCCCTGCCTTCGCCGCGGGCCGAGGACCTTTGGCACGGGCAGGCGGCGTGCTTATAGTCGTCGCTCGTTTTGATCCGCCACGACGAGAAGCTGCTGTTCCGCCCCAATGCCACCGGCCCCGTTTCGGTGTGCCTCGCCTATCCCAACAGCTATCGCGTCGGAATGGGCAATCTCGGCTTTCAGGCCGTGTATCGCCTGCTCGCCACCACTCCCGGCGTGGTGTGCGAGCGGTTGTTCCTGCCCGAAGAAGGCGAGCGCTGCCGCAGCCTGGAGAGCGGACGGTCGCCGGCCGAGTTCGACATCATCGCCTTCTCGCTCTCTTTTGAGAGCGATTATCCGAACATCGTGCGCATGCTCGACGCGGCCGGCATCGCGCCGCGCGCCGCCTCGCGCCGGCAGGACGCGTGGAGCGCGCCGCTGCTGCTCGCCGGCGGTCCGGCCACCTTTCTCAACCCCGAGCCGGTAGCGCCGTTCTTCGATCTGTTCCTGATCGGCGAAGGCGAGGAGATGATCCAGGAAGCGTTCGCCGGCGCCGAAGACTGGAGCGGGCTTTCGCGCGAAGCGATCCTCGATCAGCTCTCCTCGGTCGAAGGAGCCTACCGCCCCGATCTCTACGAGCCGATCTACGGCGAATTCGGCCTGACGGGACTGCGCGTGGCGGCTGGCGCCCCCGAGCGCGTGCGCCGCCGCTACGTCGCCGACCTCGACCGCTTTCCTGCCGCGACTTCGATCGTCGCGCCCGACGCCGTCTTCGGCGAGTACTTCCTGGTCGAGGCCAGCCGCGGCTGCGAGTGGGGCTGCCGCTTCTGCGCGGCCGGATTCATGTACCGGCCGGTTCGGCATCGCGGCGCCGAATCGCTGACGGCGCAGGCGCTCGAAGGCCTGCCTGAATCCTCGGCGGCGACCGTCGGGCTGGTCGGCGCGGAGATGGCCAGCCATCCGGCCATCGCTTCGACCTGCGAGCGCATCGCAGAGGCCGGAGGCCGCGCGTCGCCGTCGTCGCTGAAGGCCGATCAGATCAGCGCGCGTCTTGCCGCGGTCGTCGCGCGCAGCGGTACCAGGTCGGTGACCGTCGCTCCCGAAGCGGGCTCCGAGCGGATGCGGCGCGTGATCAACAAGAACCTGACCGAGCCCGAGATCCTGCGCGCCGCCGATCTGATGGTCGGCGACGGTGTCGAGTCGCTCAAGCTCTATTTCATGTGCGCGTTGCCCACCGAGACCCAGGATGATCTCGACGGCATCTATGATCTTTCGGCCAGGCTGCGCGCCCGCATGATGGGACACGGCCGCAAGCGCGGCCGTGTCGGCCGCATCACCGTCTCGCTCAACCCGTTCGTGCCCAAACCGTGGACGCCGTTCCAGTGGGACGCGATGGCGCCGGTCGGCGAGGTGCAGGCCAAGATCCAGCATCTGCGCCGGCGCATCGGGCGGCTTCCGAACATGGAGCTGGACGCGGACTCTCCGCGCGAGGCCTACATGCAGACGCTGCTCAGTCGTGGCGACCGGCGCGTGGCCGACGTCATCGAGTGCCTGGCGCGCACCGAGCGCGGCTGGTGGCAGGAGCTGGGCCGCATGCGCCGCGGCGAGCACGAATCGGTCTCGATCGATCCGGATTCGTACGTGCACCGGCAGTACGAGCACGAAACGCTGTTCCCCTGGGACTTCATCGACCACCACATCGACAAGAGCTACCTGTGGCTGGAGCGGCGGCGCGCGCTGGCGGAGCGGCAGACCGAGCCTTGCGACGTCGCTACCTGCCGGACCTGCGGAGCGTGCTGAGCGTGGCCATCCTCGGACACGGCGTCGATGCGGTCGCGATCGAGCGCATGCGGCGCATCACGACGGTGGCCGGCCGCGGCGAGCGCTTCAAGGCGCGCGTGTTCACGCCAGGAGAACGCGACTGCTGCGAGCGCCGGCGCGATCCGGCCGAATGCTACGCGGTGCGTTTTGCGGCCAAGGAAGCCGTCATCAAGGCGCTCGGTGCCGACGGCGTCGCGCACGCCTGGCGCGACATCGAAGTCGTGCGCAGCGACGGCGGCGCTCCGCAGATCCGCGTGCACGGTCGCGTGGCGGCGCGCTGCCGCGAGCGCGGCGTACGCGCCATCCACGTCTCGCTCACCCACGCAGAGCCGATGGCGATGGCTTCGGTAGTTCTGGAAAGCTGACCGCGCAGCGGCGTGCCGGCGGCTTCATCCCCAGCAGCAGTCGCGGCAGCGCGAAGGGGCGCACCAGGTAGTGGTAGATGCCCATCGTCGCCGTCAGCGATGCGGCCACCAGCAGCACGAACTCGAGCGGCAGCGGCAGCGTCAGGCGGATCAGCCAGTAGCCGACCACGATGATCGCCACCTGATGCAGGATATAGACCGGAAACGTCGATTCGCTCAGGTAGGCGTGCGCCGGCCCGCTCGCGATCAGCATCCGGCGGCCGATGCCAAGCAGTGCCAGCACATAGCACCAGCCGGCCACTGCCGGCCCGACCAGCATCAGCGTCTTGGACTGGACCAGTCCGAGCAGGCCGGTCAGCAGAGCCAGTGAAGTCGCCACGGCGATGCCCAGGCTGACCTTCCACCTGCTCGCCACCAGCTCCTCGACCTGCGGCTGCGTCGCAAGAGCGAAGCCGCTGGCCACGAAGATTGCGTAGTAGGCGACGTTGGCCCAGTCGTCGTAGAGGTTGTAGATCCCCGGCCAGCGCTCTCGCATCGTCAGCTGAACGACGACAAGCAACGCCATCGGTGCGTAGAGCATCCATGGGCGCGGCTGCGCCAGACGGCCCTTCCAGCGAAGCATTGCCAGCATCAGCGGCATCAGCGCCACCGTCAGGGCCAGCAGATAGGCCACGAACCACAGGTGGCCCCACGTGAAGCGGTCGAGGTCGGTGAAGAAGCTCGGCAGGAATTCGAGGAACGACTCTTCGAAATCCGGCGCGATCTCGAGCGGCTCCGAAAGCAGCGGTGCGATCGCGTTCTGATGCTCCGCCGACATCCGAAGCGTGCGGTGGTTGAGGTCGAGGCCGCTGCTCAGCTCGGCATATTTCATGATGGGCCCGAACAGCACGCAGCCGGCCAGCAGCGGCAGCGCAAGGCGCCGGCCGCGCTCGCGGAGGAACGCGCCGCCTCCGCGCGCCGAGAGCGAGGCGGCGGCCGACCAGCCGGCGAGCATGAAGAACAGCGGCATGTGCCAGAGGCTGATGAAACCGCACAGCACCGTGAAGCCCATCGACAGCTCCTGGCTGCGGATGTGGAAGAACGGCGCCGGGTCGAAGACCTTTCCCACGTGGAACACGAACAGGAGATAGGTGGCGGCGATGCGCAGCCAGTCGATGTCGGTGCGGCGGGTGGAGTCGGTCATGGCTTCTCCTTGACGATCGCTTCGACGACGAAGCGCACGACCGTCTCGCGCGCGATGTCTTCCTCCACGATCTGCGGGTGCGGGTCCCAGTGGCGATGCACGGCCCAGAACATCAGGCTCTCGATGATCAGGCGCGCCGCCACGGTCGCGTCGGGCATCGGCGTGAAGAGGCCGCGGCCCGTGCGGTCGGCGATGTAGCGCTCGACCAGATCGATGAGGCCGCCGCGCGCGCCGGCGAACCACAGCGCCGCCAGCTCGGGCAGATCGGGTGCGGAGCGGTCGATGAGCTTGAGGCTCCGGCGGTTGTCGGCGAGCACCTGGTAGAGCTCGCGGGCGATCTCCTCGAGCTCGACGCGCGCATCCTTGATGCGCCGCCGCTCCAACGCCGCCGCGAGCGCGGGCGGAATCTGGTGCTCGAGCAGACGCCTGCGCACGTAGCTGAGGGTCGCGCCGGGCGCCGGCGTCGGGACCGGAAGAGCGGGAGCGGGGTCGAAGGGGCGCGGCGCGTCGGCGTAGCGCGCGACCAGGTCGAACAGCGCCTCCTTGCTCTCGACGTAGAGATAGAGGGTCCCTTTGGCCACGCCGAGCGTCATCGCGACGTCCGCCATCTGGGTGCGGGCGTAGCCGCGCTCGATGAAGACGCGGGTGGCGGCATCGACCAGGTCCTCGATGCGGCCCATCGGCATGGTCCGAGCCATTGCGGCGAGACTATAACTGACCGACCTGGTCAGTCAATGACTGCGGCCACATATTTCGTGGCGCCGAGGGCGCGGCCGCGGGCATGTCCACGGCGGACGCGGAGCCGGAGGACCGGACGGTCCGCCGCAGACACGCCCGCGTCCGCGCCTGGAAGCGCTCAGCGAAGGAGCTGCAGAGCCATTCCTGCCAGCATTGCCGTCACCAGCGTTGTGGTCATGCCGACGTGCCAGCGCATCAATGCCAGGAACGATGCGACGGCGATCAGCAGGGCAAGAACGTCGAGCGTGGCCAGATCGGGAAACGTCAGCTTCAGGCCCAGCGGGCCTGCCGTCTCACGGACCTGGCTGAACAGCACGTGCAGCGCGAACCAGACGGCGAGGTTGACGATGACGCCGAGCACGGCGGCGGTAATGGCCGTCAGAGACGCCGCCAGGGCGCGGTTGCGGCGAAGCGTCTCGACGTACGGAGCACCCAGGAAGATCCAGAGGAAGCACGGAGCGTACGTCACCCACGTCGTCAGCGTCGCGCCGAGAAGCGCCGCCGTCATCGGCTCCAGCCCCTGTGGGTTGCGGTGAGCGGCCAGGAAGCCCACGAACTGCACGACCTGGATCAGCGGTCCGGGCGTGGTCTCGGCCATGCCGAGACCGTCGAGCATCTCGCCCGGCTGCATCCACCGATAATGCTCGACCGCCTGCTGTGCGATGTAGGCGAGCACGGCGTAGGCGCCGCCGAAGGTGACCACGGCCGCCTTGCTGAAGAACACGGCGATGCTGGTGAAGACGCTGCCGGCGCCGAACACGAGCACCACCGCCACGACCGGCGCCGCCCAGATCGCTCCCCAGACCGCCAGCACTTGCAGCGAGCGCCCCAGCGTCGGTGCCGTACCTTCAGCCGCGCGCCGGTCGACGATGCGAGTGGGCCCGTCGCTTTCGGCCGGCGCCTTGACGGGCATCCACTGCGGCCGCCAGCGCGCCACGGCCCATCCCGTCAGTCCGGCAACCAGCACGATGGCCGGGAAGGGCACGTCGAAAAAGAACAAGGCGGTGAAGGCGAGCGCGGAGATGCCAAGCGTCAGCTGCGTGCGCGCGACGCGTCTGGAGATGCGCTGCACGGCCTCGAGCACGACGGCAAGGACAGCGGCCTTGAGCCCGAACAGCAGCGCGGGCAGCCAGGACGTGTCCTGAAAGCTGACGTACAGGATGCTGAGCGCCATGATCGCCGCGAATCCGGGCGCGACGAACAGCAGCCCGGCCGTCAGGCCGCCCCTGTACCCGTGCATGAGCCATCCGATGTAGGTGGCCAGCTGCTGCGCCTCCGGCCCCGGGAGCAACATGCAGTAGTTGAGCGCATGCAGGAACCGCTCTTCGCTCACCCAGCGCTTCTCGTCCACCAGGATGCGGTGCATGACGGCGATCTGCGCTGCAGGCCCTCCGAAGCTGTGCAGCGCCACACGCAGCCACACCGCCCGCGCTTCGTCGTACGAAACGCTGGTCAGGACATCGGCAGACACGGACGGCGCAAGCGACTCGGCGGCGCTCATCGCCGCTGTGTTCCATTTTCTGCGATCGATAGCACCTCGCGTCGGAGCAGGAGCGCGCGTACGCACCTTGTAACGGCGGCGGAGGGCCGGCGTCCAAGCTGCAGTCTCGTTCGCGCCAGCGACGAGCACGGAGGACGCCCATGAAGCTCTGCAAGATCGCGTTTTGCGCCGCGCTGCTCGCGGCCTCCACTTCCCCCGCCACGGCGGATCACAGTCCGCTCGCCGGCACCGGCGTGGCGGCGGTTCGGGCGCCGGTGCCCGAACCCGCCGCGCAGGCTGCGGCCTCGTATCGCGCCCAGGCGGCGCGTGCGCGTGCGGCGGCGCTCGAGCACCTGCTGAAGAAGCGCACGTTTCACAGCGGCAATCCCGGTCGTGACCATACCGTCGACGGCTACCACGACCGGCGCATCGCGCAGCTCACGGCGCTGGCCGAGCAGCTGGAGGCCAGAGCCGCGTCGGCCTCGCGCACGTGCAACTGACGGCGCCGCCCGTCCCGCCTTTGCTTTTTCCGCCGCGGGCGTAGCCTGCACCCGTGACCGACGAAGCGCTCCATCAGGTCCGGCTGCTGGGCTTCGCCGCCGCGCTGGCGGCAGCGCTGCTGCTGCAGTGGTGGTCGCCGCACTCGCGCATCCGCGGCAGCGGGCGCGTCAACCTCACGTTGTGGCTGATCAACGTCGTCGTCCTCGGCGCGCTGTGCGGCGCGTGCGTGTGCACCGCCGCCGACTGGGCGACGCGGAACGACATCGGGCTGCTGGCGGCGATGCGGGCGCCGGCATGGCTGGCGATCCTGGTCTCGCTCCCCGCCCTCGATCTGGTCTCCTACGCATGGCACCGCGCCAACCATCGTCTGCCTGCGCTGTGGCGGCTGCACCAGGTGCATCACTCCGATGCGGCATTCACCGTCTCGACGTCGCTGCGATTTCATCCCGGCGAGCTGCTGCTGTCGCTGCCCATCCGCATCGCGGCCGTGACGGCGCTCGGCGCGCCGGTGGCGGCCGTGGTCGTGTTCGAGATCGTGTTCACGTTCGCCAACGCCATCGAGCATGGGGACATCGATCTGCCCGCGTCCGTGGAGAAGCGGGCTTCTGCATGGTTGGTGACGCCGGCGCTGCACCGGTGGCACCACGTCGCGGCGGTGCCCGAGTGCGACAGCAACTTCGGAACGATCTTCGCCGTCTGGGACCGGCTTTTCGGCACGTACGCGGCGAGCGACTCGCGGCGGCACGTGTCCACGGGCCTGCCCGGCCTCGGCGTCATCGGCGCGGGTACCGCGCTGATGCTGCCTGCCCGCCGCATCAGCCGCTGACGGAAGCGCCTTCGCCGCGCGCGCTGCCTTCGTCGCTGCCGTGCAGCATGACGTAGAGCCCCGGCAGAACCAGGAGCGTCAGCAGCGTGGAGCTGACGATCCCGCCGATCACCACCGTGGCCAGCGGGCGCTGGACCTCCGAGCCCGTTCCGGTGGCGAGCGCCATCGGCACGAAGCCGAGTGCCGCGACCAGGGCCGTCATCAGGACCGGTCGCAGACGTGTCATTGCGCCTTCTCGCGCGGCATCGACGACGCCGGCGCCGCCGCGGCGAAGCTGCGCCATGAACGTCAGCATCACCAGTCCGTTGAGGACGGCGACGCCCGACAGCGCGATGAAGCCGACTGCGGCCGAGATCGAGAGCGGGATGTCGCGAAGCCACAGCGCGGCCACGCCGCCGGTCAGCGCCATCGGAACGCCGGTCATCACGAGGGACGCGTCGCGCACGTCGTGGAGCGAGACGAGCAGCAGCGCGAAGATCAGCGCCAGCGCCAGCGGAACCACGATGCGAAGCCGCGCCGTCGCCGACAGCAGGTGCTCGAACTGCCCGCCCCAGTCCATCCAGTAGCCGGTCGGCAGCACGATGTCGCGGTCGAGCCGGCGCTGGGCATCCTCCACGAATGATCCGAGATCGCGGCCGCGGACATTGGCGGTGACGACGACGCGACGCATGCCGTTCTCGCGGCTGATCTGGTTGGCGCCCTCGGCGACGGTGATGTCGGCGACCTGCGCCAGCGGAACGAACCCGTGCGATCCCGATGACGGCGGCTCGAGCTGCCCGGCGCGCAGCGGCGGCGCCTCGGCCGTATGCGCGGGAACCGGCAGCCGCGCAATGGCGTCGACGTTGCCGCGCACGTCTTCGGAAGCGCGAACGACCAGCGCGACGCGGCGATCGCCGCGGTAGACGTGGCCGACTCGTTTTCCGCCCACCGCGATCTCGACCACGTTCTGGACGTCGGCGACGTCGAGGCCGTAGCGCGCGAGCGCCGCGCGGTCGGGAACCACCGCCATCGTCGGCAGTCCGGAGACGGGCTCCGCGCGCACGTCGGCGGCTCCTTCGACCGACGCCAGCAGCGACTCGATTCGCTGCGCGGCCTCGCGCAGCAGCTCGTTGTCGTCGCCGAACACCTTGACCGCCACGTCGGTGCGCACGCCGGCCACCAGCTCGTTGAAGCGCATCTGGATCGGCTGCGTGAACTCGTAGATCTGGCCGGGCAGATCGGCGATGTGCTCTTCGATCTCCTCGACCAGCGCATCGCGGCTCTTGCGCGGATCCGGCCACAGGTCGCGCGCCTTCAGGATCACGAACGTGTCGGCAACATTGGGCGGCATCGGGTCGGTGGCGATGTCGGCGGTGCCGATGGCCGAAAACACCTGCTCGACCTCGGGCACCTCCGCAAGCCTCTCCTCGAGCCGCTGCTGCATGCTGGCGGCTTGCGACAGGCTGGTCGCCGTCGGTCGCAGCGCGTGGATGAGCAGGTCTCCTTCATCGAGCGTGGGTGCGAATTCGCGGCCGAGCGTGGAGGCCAGCGCGAGCGCCAGCAGCACGGCGGCAAAGCCGCAGGCGAACGTGATCAGCCGGTGCGCCAGCGTCCACCGCAGCACGGGGGCATAGACGGCGGCGGCCGCGCGTACGAGCACGCTCTCGCGTTCGCGCACGCGGCCGCGCATCAGGATCGCCACCGCCGCCGGCACGAACGTCAGCGAAAGAACCATCGCCGCCGCCAGCGCGCACAGCACGGTGAACGCCATAGGGAAGAACATCTTCCCCTCCAGGCCGCCCAGGCTCAGCACCGGCACGTAGACGATCATGATGATCAGCTCGCCGAACATCGTCGCGCGCCGCACCTCGCGCGTGGCGTCGAACACGACGGCGAGCCGCTCCTGCAGCGTCAGCGCGCGTCCCAGCTCGTGCTGGCGCTGCGACACGCGCCGCACGCAGTTTTCGACGACGATGACCGCGCCGTCGACGATGAGGCCGAAGTCCAGAGCGCCCAGGCTCATGAGGTTGCCGCTGACACCGGCCTCGACCATGCCGGTCACCGTCATCAGCATGGCCAGAGGGATGACCGCGGCCGTGACCATCGCGGCGCGCCATTCGCCCAGCAGCGCCAGCAGCACCACGATGACCAGCAGCGCGCCCTCGAGCAGGCTCCTCGTCACCGTGGCCACGGTCCGGTCGACCAGCAGCGTGCGGTCGTAGACCATGCGCACTCGCACGCCCGGCGGCAGCGAGGCGCCGATGCGCTCGAGCTCCTCGCGCACGCGCCTCGCCACTTCGCGGCTGTTGCGCGCATACAACATGACGGCGGTGCCGAGGACGGTCTCGGCCCCGCCGGCGGTGGCGGCGCCGGTGCGCAGCTCGGTGGCGTGCACGACGTCGGCGACGTCGCGAAGATAGACGGGCACGTCCTTTTCGGTGCGGAGGACGACCTCGGAGATCTCGGCCAGGCTGGTCAGGCGCCCCGGGCTGCGCACGACGAGCTGCTCGCCGCGCGTCTCCAGGTATCCGGCGCCCACCGACGTGTTGTTGCGCTGCAGCGCCTCGGTCACGTCGTCGAAGGAGAGGCCGCGCGCGAGCAGCCGCACCGGATCGGGCACCACGTGCAGCTCTTCGACGTCGCCGCCCATCGCGTTGACCTCGGTGACGCCCGGCACCAGGCGCAGCCTCGGCTTGATGGACCAGTCCAGGATCGTGCGCAGATCGGTCAGCGAGTAGGGCCTGCCGTCGGGCTTTCGCGCGCCCGGCGCCGCCTCCACGACGAACTTGGAGATGTCGCCGAGGCCGGTGGCGATGGGGCCCATCTGCGGCTCGATCCCCTCGGGCAGCTGCGAGCCGACCTCGGCCAGGCGCTGCGCGATGAGCTGGCGCGCAAAGTACATGTCGATGTCGTCGGAGAACATGACCGTGACCTGCGACAGCGCGTAGCGCGTCAACGAGCGCGTCCGGTCGAGCCCCGGCAGACCCGACATCGCGGTCTCGATCGGGAACGTGATCTGCTGCTCGACCTCGAGCGGCGAGAAGCCGGGGGCCTCGGTGTTGATCTGCACCTGCACGCCCGTCAGGTCGGGCACCGCATCGATGGGCAGGCGCAGCAGGTCGCGCATGCCGAGCACCAGAGCCGCCGCCGTCAGGGCCAGCACCAGCCAGCGCCGGCGCACGCTGAACGCGAGCACGCGCTCGAGCAGGCTGGTGCGGTCCTGCGCGAACAGCTTCTCAGTGGTCATGGCTGGCCTGCGCCTTCTGAAGCTCGGCCTTCAGGACGAACGTGTTGCCGCGCGCATACTGATCGCCGGCATCCAGGCCTTCCAGGACCTCCACCCACTCCTCGCCGCGTCGCCCGAGCACGACGGGGCGGGCCTCGTAGACGTCGCCGATCTTGAGAAACACCGACTCGCCGCCGCGCCACGTCTGCAGCGCGCTGACGTGCACCGCGACCGCGGCCGGCGGCTCGTCGAGCGCGATGGTGCCGGTGACGAAGAGGCCGGGCTTCCAGCGCTGGTCTTGGTTGTCGAGCTCGACGCGCGCCATCGTCGTCTGCGTGTGCGGATCGCCGACCGGCGAGACATAGGTGACCGGCGCCGACGCTCCGGCGTCTCCGGCGCTGCCGCGCACCGTCACCGTGTCGCCGGCATGCACGGAGGCGAAGTCCGCGGCATAGACGTCGAAGTCGGCCCATACCGAGGAGAAGTCGCCGACGACCAGGAGCGTCTCGCCGGCCTCGACGGTCTCGCCGGTTGCCGCGCGCTTGTCGACGACGACGCCTTGGAGCGGCGACTGCACGGCGTATCTGGAAAGGGTCTGGCTGGCTTCGACCACGGCCACCGTCTCGCCGCGCGAGACGGCATCGCCGATGGAGCGCGACATCTCTCGCACGACGCCGGCGAAGCGCGCGCCGAGGTCGACGACGCGGTCGCGCCGCGCGCTGATCCGGCCGGGCAGGCGCAGCGTGCGCTCCAGCCGGCGGGGCTGCGCCGCTTCGGCGAGGAGGCCGGAGTGGCGCGCCACTTCCTCATCGAGCACGACGCGTCCTTCGAACGACTCGTAGCGCCACGAATGCGCCGGTCCGGGATCGTGGCGTCGCCTGGCGCGCACTTCGACGACGAAGGAGTGCGGTTCGGCCACGACGTGATCGCCCACGAGAAAATCGCCCACCTCCCGGAACCGGAACGGCTCGGGCGGCTCGCCCAGGCGATGCAGGGTCATGTCGACCTCGCACTGCGCCGGCGGCAGGTGCTTCTGGCCCTCGTAGCAGTAAAGGCGCAGCTCGGGCGGCACGCCGCGCTCGAAGATCGTGATCTCGACGGCGAAGTCGCCCTCTTCGAGCAGCCGGCCGCCGTGCGGCCCTTCCAGGACGTCCTCGTGCTCGATCTGGTGCGCGTGCCCGCCGTGCTCGTGATGGTCGGTGTCGACCGCCTCGCCCGGAGCGCGCAGGAAGGCGGCGCCGGCGGCGATGCCGCCGGCAAGCAACAGAGCGGCAACGAGGGATTCGGCGGTCAGTCGCATGTCGCGTCTCCTTCGTGCGCCGCGCGCGCGGCAGGGATCTCGTGCACCGGCCATCCTTGCGGCTGCGCAACGGGCATCTCGTGCGCCGGCCATCCCTGCGGCGGCGCGTCGGAAGCGGGCATCTCCTGCATCGGCCATCCGAGCACGCCTTCGATGGCGATGGCCGCGCGATGGTAGGCGACCAGCGCGCGCACGTGCTGGATGCGAAGGTCGAGCAGAGTGCGCCTGGCCTCGAGCAGATCGAACGAGGTCGCCGTTCCAAGGCCGTAGCCGCGCTCGAGCTCGGCCAGCGAGGCGCGTGCGACGGGCAGATGGCGGGCCTGCAGCTGCTCGATCTGCGCGTCCGCCGCTTCCATCTCCAGACGCGCGCGGCCCACGGTGTCGCGCACGGAGGCGGCCGTGGCGGCGGCGTCGCGCTCGCTGCGGCGCGTGCGCCACTGCGCGGCCTCGATGGCGCCGCGCCGGCGATCGAAGAGCGGAACTTCCACGCCGGTTTCGGCCACGAACGCGACGTCTTCGGGACCGGCGAGGTACCGCACGCCTCCTCCGACGACGATGTCGGGCACGGCCTGCGCGCGCTGCAGGTCGAGCTCGGCGCGCATGCGCGCCGACTGTGCGGCGGCCGTCATCATCGCGGGGCTGGCGGCAAGGCGTGCCTCCAGCGCCTGCGGCGACGGCAGCGCCGGCAGTGGCTGCAGGCTGCCGCGCACGCGGTCGATATCCTGGCCGCGCCCGCCCCAGGTTGCCGCCAGTCGCTGTCGTGCGATGGCGACTTCGGCGTGGCGCTGAGCGGCATCGATGTCCGCGCGAGCCGTCAGGAGCCGCGCGCGTTCGACGTCGACTGCCGAAGCCGCGCCGGCGGTGCGACGCCGCCGCAGATCGCCGACTGCGGCGGCGGCATGCGCGGCAGTCTCGGCGGCCAGATCGGCTTCGGCCTGCGCTCCGAGCAGCTCGAAGAACAGGGTGGCCGCCGACGCCACGGCTTGCGATTCACGCTCGCGAAGGCGCGCCGTCTCGCCGTGCAACGCGCGCGCGGCGACTTCGCCGCGGCGGCGCCGTTTGCCGCCGAGCTCGAGCCGCTGCGCGAACAGCAGCGTCGATTCGCTCTGATCGACGCCGTCGTGCTGGCCGCTGCCGCCGATGTTCTCGGCCGTCAGCTCGACCTGCGGGTTCGGCCGCGCCAGCGCCTGCCGCACTTCGCCCTGCATGGCGCGCGCTTCCAACCGTGCTGCGGACAGCGCCGGGTCGCACTGTCCGACCAGGTCCACCACATCCGCCAGCGTAAGCTCGCGCGGCGCTGCAGCGGCGCGTGCAGCGGGCGGCGCTGCAGCGGACCCGTGCGCGTACCTCGCCTCGGCAGTCGCATGAGCAGCGGCGGGCGCCGGCGGGGCTGCAGGCGCTTCGTGCGGATATCCGCGCTCGGTCATCGAGCGCGCGGCGGCGCAGCCGGCCGGCAGAGCCGCCAGCGCGCAAAGAATGCAGACGAGTCTTCGATCCATGATGGTTCCCCACGCGCAGCGCGCGCGGCCGACGGCCGCGTCGCCAAGGGCGATGCGGCCTACCGATGTCGCAGCGCCCGTCCTCGCATCATCGCCAGCGCCGCCCGGGTCTTGCCGATGGCGCAGGCGATGGAGGTCGACCGCTCTGGAGCAGGCGATGGAAACGGATCAGATCTGCAGGACGATGGTGCGCCGGTGCAGCGGCGCTGGAGGCGGTTGCGCGGTCGCTTGCGCATCGGAAGACCAGGCTGGCGCCGGCACGAGACACGCGCCCGCGCCGAGGTCGGGCATGGCAATGCCCATGCCGTCTTCGCGCGAGCATTCGTGCTTCTTGGCGACGGTGGGCGCCTGATCCGCCATGACGACGTCGACGCACTCCTGGTGCTGCGCGTGTTCTCCGTCGTGGCCGGGCGAAGGGCGATGGCAGCAGTCCTCGCATCCGATGCTGGAGCCGGTGACGATCTCGAAGCCCGCGTGTCCGTCGCTGCCGAGGCAGTAGACGAAGGAGATCGCTGCCGGCGTGGCCGAGAACATGTAGGCGAGCAGCCCGGAAGCCAGCACGTTCCAGCGTCGCCGGCGTGCGCGCCGCGTTGCGACGACGGCCATCGTCATGAGGCCTGCCTACCACGCTGCCGGAAAGCGAGCCAGCACGGTGCGGCCTGCGCGGCCGACACGGTTGGGATTGCGGGTACCGGTGGCTATGCTCGCGCGCGATGCACCGGCTTTCCCGATCGGCCCCAACTGCGCGCATCGCCTGCGACAGCCTGGTGGCGCTGCCGGCCAGGACGCGCGCCGGCACGACGATCTTCGCCAAGAACAGCGACCGTCCGGCTGCGGAGCCGCAGCCGCTGATGCGAGCCGAAGCCGCCGATCACCGTCCCGGCAGCCGCCTGGCCTGCCAGTACGTCGAGATCGAGCAGGTACCGCACACGCATGCGCTGATCGGCTCGCGGCCGGCGTGGCTGTGGGGCCTGGAGCACGGCCTGAACGAGCACGGCGTGGCGATCGGCAATCACACCATCTTCACGCGCGATCCCGTCCCCGAGCGCGGGCTTCTCGGCATGGACCTGGTTCGGCTGGGACTCGAGCGCGCAGCCAGCGCCGCCGAGGCCGCCCAGGTCATCATCGAGCTGATCGAGCGGTACGGGCAGGGCGGCTCCGGATATGCCGACACGACCTGGCCCTACCACAACTCCTTCCTCATCGCCGATGCCGGAAGCGCCTTCCTACTCGAAGCGTCGGCATCGCGGTGGGCGCTCAAGGCGCTCGAAGATGGCGGCAGCGCCAGCAACCACGTCTCCATCGGCACCGACTGGACGCGCCTCGGCCACGACACCATCGAGCATGCCGTCGCTCGCCATTGGTGGCCTGAGCCCACCGGCGTCCGCTTCGACTTCGCACGCGCCTATCGCAGCACCGAGCTGGCGCCCGAGATTCTCTCCTCGGGCCGCTACGCCACCACGTGCAAGGCGCTGCAGGAGGGCAGCCTCGACCTTCCCGCGGTCCTGCGCGTGCTGCGCGACCACTACGAGGGCGGCGACGTCTACGTCGGCGGCACCTCGGCCGATAGCGAGCGCCACTTCAGCGTCTGCATGCACGCCGATCCGGTCGGCACGACCACGGCATCGATGGCCGTGGAGCTCGAAGCGGGCGTGAAGGATGCGACGATCTACTGGGCAGCGCTGTGCAATCCGTGCATCGCGCCATACATGCCGCTGTTCGTCGCGGCCGAGCTCCCTTCCGAGCTGAGCAGCGCCGGCATGGAGAGGGGCACCGGCCAGGCGTGGTGGCGGTTCAAGGATCTTCTGACCGAGGTCGAGAAGGATCCGGTGCGGCGCGGCCCGTACGTGCGCGCGTTCTGGAACGAGATCGAAGCGCCGCTCATCGACGAGACGCGCCGGGCCGTCGATGCGTTCGATGCCGAGCCGCAGCGGCGACGGCGCCAGCAGACCGAGCTGGTAGCGACGACGTGGGATCGCATCTCGCGCGCGCTGACCGAGCTGACGTCGCACGTCGCGCAGATGTGACCGGGGCCGCCGTAGATACGGCTCCCCGATGGAGACCGGCGTTCGCCCGGGACGACGCTTAGCGGTGCGCTCTAGAGCGGGCCTCTACCGGCCGGCAGCGTGAAGTGGAACGTCGCGCCGCGTCCTGGTGCGCTCTGCGCCCATACCCGGCCGCCGTGGCGCGTGACCACGCGCTTGACGGTGCTCAGGCCGATGCCGGTGCCTTCATACTCGCCGGGCTCGTGAAGCTTCTCGAAGGGACGGAACAGTTTGCCCTCGTAGCGCATGTCGAAGCCGGTCCCGTTGTCGCGCACGAAGTAGACACGCTCGCCGGCCTCGACGGTCGAGCCGACCTCGATGCGCGCGGCCGCCACCGGACGCGTGAACTTCCAAGCATTGCTCAGCAGGTTCTCGAGCAGCACGCGCAGCAGCGACGGATCGCCTTCCGCGGCCAGGCCCGGCTCCACCACCTCCTCCACGCGACGCGCCGGCTCGCTATGGGCGAGCTCGGCGAGGATCGTTCGGGCGAGCTGCTCCAGATCGACCGGCTCGCTGCGCAACCTGGCGCGTGAGACGCGTGCGAGCGCCAGCAGCGCGTCCACGAGCTGGCCGACGCGGATGGTTCCCGAGCGTATGCCTTCGGCGAGCTGGCGGCCGTGCGGCGGAAGCGCGCCTGCATGCTCTTCCGCCAGCATGTGACTCTGGCCTCCGATCACGCGCAGCGCTCCGCGGATGTCATGCGACACCGAATACGTGAAGCCGTTCAGCTCGGTATTGGCCTGATCCAGCTCCGCGTTGATGCGGGCCAGGCGCGCGTTGGCGGCGGCCAGCTCCTCGTTGGCCTTCTGCAGCTCCCTCGTCCGCTGGCGGACGCGCTCCTCGAGCTGGTGCGTCAGCGAGGCGATCGCCTCCTCGTCTTCGCGCTGGCGCCGCTCGATCTCCCTGCGCGCCCGGTCCAGGCTCACGGCGGTGTAGACGGCGCCTCCCATGCACACGACGAGCGTGAACAGGATCGAGGTATCAATGGCATGACTGAGGCTGCCGCGAATGATGGCGGCGTCGACGAGGAGGCCGGTCATGAAGATCAGCACCAGGACGAGGTGCGCTCTCCATCCCCACGGAATGATGGCCGCCGAGCCGGTGCACAACGCGATGGAGATGAGCGCGTTGGACGTGTAGTCGCCGCGCAGGATCCCGAGGTACGCCGAAGAGGCCGAAAGCACGGCCGCCATCGCCCACAGGACGCCGATGACGACGCGGTCGCTGGTATGGGTGCGGCAGACGGCGATGCCGGCAAGCGACAGCAGCAGGCGCCCGCCGTAGTGAAGCCGGAACGTGCCGGTCAGCTCGGGACGCGGGGGCGGCGCAAACAGGAACACGAAGGAAGCCGTGGCGACGACGATCAGGCCGATGCGCGCGGCATCGGCCATGCTCTGATGCACCGGCGGTCGGCGGCTGCGCAGCGCCTGCGTGGTTTCGGCGGTGGCGGTCGGCGTGGAGCTCTCGGAGCGGCCGGGCTGGCCCGTCATCCCGGCATCGCGCCAGGACTGGCCGGCGATGCTTCCGCCTGGGCCGGCCGTGCTAATGGAGCAGACCCCGATAGGCCTGCTGGCGGTACTGGCTCGGGCTCAGGCCGCAATGGCGCTTGAAGCGCTTGGAGAACGTGGCTGCGTCGCCGAAGCCCAGGCACAGCGCCACGGCTTCCACCTTCAGCGACGGGTTGAGCAGCAGTGCCTGCGCCGCGTCCATCACGACGGTCTCGCGCAGCTCGGGGAACGACGTCTCGGCTTCATCCAGGCGTGCAGCCAGGTCGCCGTCGCGCATGTGCATGCGCCGGCTGACGGCGCTGCGGTCGGCGCGGCTTCCCGCCGCCAGCAGCACGCGCACGGTGCCGGCGACGTGCTCGAGCAGGTCGGAGGGCGGCGGGCAGAGGATCGCCTGCGCGAACTTCTCGATCTGCTCGCCGATCAGCGGATTGACGGGGCGCGCGTGCGAGCGCATCTGCGCCTTCGACAGCAGCAGCGCATGGCGGTCCTGCCCGAAGCTGGCGCGGCAGCCGAAAGCGCGGCTGGCCTCGTTGGCGCGGCGCCGGTCGCCATGACACAGGTGCACGCCCTGCAGAACCGAGGTGGTGCCGGCGACGGTGGCCAGCATCCGCGCGTTCAGGATCAGCACGTACTCGAGCAGATGATGGTTGTCGCTCATCGCGGGCTCGGGCACGGCCACCGCAAGCGCCAGCGTGTCGCCGTCGTCCTCGAGCTCCATCCTGGTGTTGTCGATGACCGAGCCGTGGAAGCGGCAGGCGTGTCGCAGTCCTTCTTCGAGATCGGTGCACGAGAGCACCAGGTGCGACACGAGATCGCGAAGGGGGGCGCGTTCGCCGGCGTGCAGGCCGATGTTGGAATCGCCGCTCAGCTCTTCGGCCATCGCGAAGAGCCGGACGATGGCATCGGCACCGAGGCGCAGGTTGGGCTCGACGAGCTTCTTGTCGTCGATTTTCGCTCCGCGCGTAAGTCTGCGCGTGTCCAGGCCGAGGGAGTGGAGCGCGGCCAGCGCGTCCAGCACGGGAATGACGCCGATGGTGCAGCTGTGCTCGATCACGACGATGCCGCCCGCCGCGGTGTGCTCGCTTGGCTGCGAACGACGCGGGCCACCGGAAATTAATCGATCGCCGAAGCTGGGAACAGCGAAACGAGGCTCAGCGCGAAATTTCCTCCGCCTGCCTGCGGCCTCGTATCCGTACACCCTTGCGTGAGTCAGCTCACGCAAGGGCCGACGCGCAAACGCAGCCGCGCTCAGCGCGGCTGCGCACTCAATAGCCGAGATACTGCTCGTCGGCGGCCGGCGCGTTCGCGGGAGCCGCCTGCTCGTTGGTCGGAACCGGCAGGGGATCGTTCAACCCGGGATCGGCCTCGGTGCCGAGCACCATCAGGTAATCGCGCAGGGCGACGATGGTCTTGTAATTGTTGTGCGCCTCGGCGTCGGCCAGGTTGAGCGAGCCGTCCGGGTTCTCGTTGAACGTGAAGAAGTTGGGCATCTTGGTGCCCGGCTGCAGCTTCTGGGGATCGATCATCCAGGCCAGGATCCACTCGGGCCGAAGCCGCTTCTTGGCCAGGATGAGGTTGGGGGCGATGATGTCCTTGTTCAGCTCCTGACCTTCGCGCGTTGCGTGGCACTTGGCGCACTGGAACGCTTTGAACATCTGATAGCCGGCCTTCATGCTTTCCTGGAACTCGGGCGTGTCGGTGCGAAAGTAGGTCTTGGCTTGCGCGCGGGCGGCCGCCGGTGACAGCACGGCCACCATGCATCCGGTGACGATCAGCGCCGAAAGCTTCCTCGACATTCGCATGAGCTCCTGGCGGCGCGGGAGAACCCTCCGGGCTTCCTATCAGCGCCGAAGCGGCTAGGTACCAAGCGCGCCACCTGTCGGCAAGCCGTCGCCCCTGCAGGAATGGCCGGCCTTCTGCGCCCGACGGCGCCTCTCCACGCCGACGAGGGGCACAGGCCGCCGCGTCGCGACTGGCTCGCCGGCACGCCGGCTCCTATACTCGCCAGCATGACGCGAGGAGCCGTAGAGCGGTCGCTCCTGGCCGTGCTCAGCGAGCTGAGCAAGGTCGTGGGCCAGGAACGAGTCATCAACGCCGCCGGCACCGTCCTTCAGGCGGCCGCCAGCACCAAGCAGGCCGTCGACGAGAACGTGGCCGCGCTGCTCGCGCTGGCCAACCTGCCCTCGCGCGCCGACGTCGACGACCTCCGGCGTCAGCTCGACGCCATGCAGGTGACGCTGGCCAACCTCTCGCGCAAGGTCGACCGCATGCTCAGCGAGGACAGCGGCGAGGAACGGGCGCGCCCGCGTGCGGCCCGGCCGCGGCCGCCCTCGCATGGGCCCAACCACGGTCCCGAAACGCGCGAGGAGACGGTAGTCGCCGATTTCGACCGGGACTGACTCCGACCGAGTGCGGGCGCGCGTTCATTCGCCGCCCGCGGCGCTGCCTGCTGACGGGCTCCTCCGCGCCTGCGGCCCCGGCGCGGGCGTGACCATCAGCTGATCGGCGAGCGCGCCAATGTCGGCCAGCGTGGCCACGTCCACTTCCAGCGCGCGCAGCGGCACGATGATCGGAGCGGCCGTGCCCGCCAGCGCCGATCGCAGGCGCGCCAGCGCCTGGCTCTCGATCAGCCGCAACGCATCCATCTCGCGCTCCATCGCCGCCACCGCCCCGCGTACCGGTGCCGGTGCGTCGGCCAGCCGCTCGGCGCGCGAACGCAGGCGGTCGGCCGGCGGCGGAGGCGTCATGCGGTTGACGACGATGGCCGCGACCTCGATGCCGATGTCGGCCAAGGCGCGATGGAAGGCCAGAGCGCGCGCCACGTCCTGCGCACGCGGCCGCACCACCAGCACGAACGCGGTCTGCGGCGCGCGAAGAACGGCGTCGATCTCGCGCGCTCGGTTCTCGAGCCCGCCGAGGATGTCGCCGAAGAGGCGCACGAACTCGCCGACGCTCTTCTGCAGCGCGTCGCCGGTGATGCGCTCGACCAGCGCCAGCAGCACGCTGATCGACGCGCGGGCCAGCGCGCCGCCGGCGCGTGCCAGGATGCGCGCCGGCTCGGCGAGAATGGAAAGCGCGCCGGTGTCGAGCAGGCCGGTCAGGCGCGCCGGCGCCGACAGCAGCTCGGCCGCATCGGTGGCCGGCGGCGTGTCGACGACGAGCACGTCGGGGCCACCGGCTTCGACCAGCTCGTGCAGGCGCTGGAATGCCATGTAGTGCTCGGAGCCGCCGAGCGATCCGGAGATGGCCTCGTAGATCGGATGGCGAAGCAGCGCGCGCGCTGCCTGCGGGCTCGGCGCGTAGCGCTCCACCATGCGGTCGAACGTGCGCTTGGAATCCAGACGCATCGCCACCAGCGATCCCGCGCCCGCCTCCGGCAGCTCCACCGCGCGCGGCGCGGCGCCGATGTCGCGCGCGCCCAGCGCATCGCCGAGGCGCGGCGCCGGGTCGACGGTAAGGACGCCGACGCTGCTGCCCATGCGCGCCGACGCATAGGCGATCGCGGCCGCCGTCGAGGTCTTGCCGACGCCGCCTTCGCCGACCAGCACGATCAGGCGCTTGCCCGAGAGGACGTCACGGAGCGTCGGCCCGCTCACGGCCGCCTCGCTCCGCCGTCGGGGACGAGCAGGTCGAGCACCGCGGCGACGGCGGCCGGCGACGTCTCGCCCTCGTGAAACGCGAACGGCAGGCGCGGACAGGCACCGACGCGCGCTTCGAGCATGTCGATGAGCTCGACCTGGCGGCGGTGGCGCTTCCAGTGGAGCGCGGCATCGGCGGAGGCGGCCGACGAAAGCAGCCAGTCCGCCTCCGGCGCCTGGAGATGCGCCGGCCACATTCCGTTGACGACGACGCGCGCGGCAGCAACGCCGGCGCGCGCGATGTCTTCGTGGAGAGCCAGCGTCTCGGTGACCGCCAGCTCCTCGGGAGTCGTCATGATGACGGGGACGAAGCGCGCCGGATTCTCGACGATGGCCTGCGCAATGCGTGCCTCGCGCGCGACGGGTCCCATCGGAGCCAGCTCCAGGATGCGACGGGGCGCCGTCAGCAGCGGCAGGCTGTGGCCGGTGGCCGGTGCGTCCACGACGATCAGGTCGAGGCCGTGCTCGGGCCGCGACAGCGCGGTGATGCCGAGCAGGCGCACCAGATCGCTGACGCCCGGGGCGGCGGCGGCGACGGCCGAGAACGTGCGGCTGTCGAGCAGGCGGCGAGCGACGAAGCCCAGGCGCAGGATGCGCGTCAGGAAGCTCTCGAGCGCCTCGCGCTCGTCCAGCTCGATCTGGCGAAAGGGCAGGGAGCGGCCGTTGGAGGAGGCATGGCCTCCGCTGGCGATGCCGGCGAGGGCCGGCGGGCGCGCATGCACCAGCGCAACCGCCATCGCGCGCGCCGAGGCGGCGCGGGCCAGCGCGCGCGCAAGAAAGCTTTTCCCCGTCCCGCCCTTGCCGGTGACGAAGACGATGCGCGCAGCGCCGCCCTTCACGGCCGCGTACTTAGAGGCGTCGGCGCTTGCGATCAATCGGGCAGCAGCGGGGTGCGTGCAGGCGGCGCTTTGCAACGGGCACAGGCGGCTCTCACAATCGGCACGTGAACCCGGAGCGCAAAGCGGGCGCTGCTGCGCCCGCCGGTCGCGGCGACCACGGTCGCATCCACGACATCTTCCTGGCGCGGCTGACCGATCTCGAGCATCGCGTCGAGCGCGAGCTCGAGCGGCCGGCGCCGGCCAGCGGTGCATCGCAGGAGCTGGCGCTCGACGCTGCGCGCGAGCTGTGGCGGCTCGGCGCCGGCCTGGTCGCGCTCGCCACCGATGCCGCCCGCCGCCGCGCAGCGCTGGCCGGGCTTGCCGCCTCCGGCCCCGTCGATGAGCTCGGCCTCGATCATGCGCTGGCCGAGACGGTTCGCGAGATCGTGCGGCCGCTGGCGCGGCGCTGGCTCGGCGTGCGCGAAAGCCGCGGAGCCGGTCTTCCCGAGCGCGGCGGCACGCTGGTGCTGATGAACCGCAGCGCCTGGCCGCTGCCGGTCGAGGCGCTGGTGCTGTGGAGCTTCCTGTGCGACGGGCGCGCAGGCGAGCGCGCCATGGTGGCGCTGTGGGACGACGAGCTGCCCGAGCTGCCGTTCGTGCAGGACTTCCTCCGCCGTATCGGAATCCTTTCGGCCACCACCGACAACTGCCGCCTGCTGCTCGAGCGCGGCGCGGTGGTGCTGTCGTTTCCCGAGGGCCGGGCCGCCGGCGCCAAGACCTACGACCGGCGCTATCGCCTGGCGCGCTTCGATCAGAAGGCGCTGATCGCTGCGGCCGTGGAGGCGGGTGCGCGCATCGTTCCGGGCGCGGTGGTCGGCAGCGAGGAGAGCTTTCCCGTCCTCGGCTACGCGGCCGGCCTTCCCATCACGCCGACGTTTCCGCTGCTCGGCCTGGCAGGCCTGCTGCCTCTTCCGCTGGCGTGGAGCTTCCGCCTCGGCGCGCCGGTCGAATACGCGATGATCGACGGCGAGCGCGCCGACGTCGACGGCATCGCCGATGCGGTGCGTGCGCGCATCCAGGCGCTGCTCGGCGAGCTGCTGTCGCAGCGCGAATCGATCGTGATGGGGTGATCACCCGCGATCCTGGCGGCGTGCGCCGCTTTGGCAGGAGGAGTTGCAGCGCGAATCGATCGTGTCTGTGATCACTTCGGCCGCGTCAGCGGCACGAAGCGCACGGGCGTGACCGCGCGCTCGGCAACGCTTCCATCGGCGGCCTTCTCCACCACCGTCAGCTGCTGCACCGCTCCTGCCTCGCCAACCGGAACCACCAGCTTTCCGCCGCTGGCCAGCTGCTCGATCAGCGGCGGCGGAATGCGGTCGGGCGCCGCGGTGACGATCACGGCATCGAAGGGCGCGTGCTCGGGCCAGCCGGCGTACCCGTCGCCTGCCCGGACGTGCACGTTGTCGTAGCCGCGGCCTTTCAGCCGCGTCCGAGCCTGCTCGGCCAGCGGCTCGACGATCTCGATGGTGAACACGACGGCGCCGAGCTCGGCAAGGACCGCGGCCTGGTATCCGGAGCCGGTGCCGACCTCGAGCACCATCTCGCCCGCGGTGACGTCGGCCAGCTCGGTCATCAGAGCCACGATGTAGGGCTGCGAGATCGTCTGCCCGTGTCCGATCGGCAGCGGCAAGTCGTCGTAGGCACGCATGCGCAGATCTTCCGGCACGAAGTCTTCGCGCGCGACCTTGGCCATCGCGGCAAGGACGCGCTTGGAGAACGGCGGGCCGCTCATCCTCGAGTACGCCGTGATCGTTTCGACCATTGCCCGGCGCTTCCTGGCGGCTTCCTCGCCGGCGCTCGCACTGGCCGCCGCCGAGCCGCCATCCGCATCCTGCGCGGCGCCGGCCGGGCCGTTGTCCGCCGCCGTCTCCGCGGTCGCCGCATCCGCGGCCACGGCCATCTGCAGGGCGACGGTCGCCGGCGCGGCGATCGCCACCAGCGCTGCGGCTGCTGCAGACAACAGCTTGCACATGCCATCGAGTAAACGCTTTCGCCGCCGCCGTTCAAGCCGGCGGCTTCCGCCGCCCGCGCACGCAGGCACCGCTGCCGTCGCCGGATTTCGCCGCGCGCGCACGCAGGACCGCTGCCGTCGGCGAATTTCGCCGCCCGCGCACGCAGGCATTCCGGCCGACGGCGGCGCCTGCCGTTCGCTCATGCATGCATCAGGACCGACGGCGGCTTGCGAGCGGGGTGGCCTCGTGCTCGGAGTTGCGACCATGAACCCGACGCTGGTCCTTCGCATCCTCGCCGCCCTGGTCGCCATCCGCGCCGTGACCAACTTCTTCAAGGCCGGCGGCGGCAATCTGGGCTTCGTGCTGTTCGGCTGGCGGCTGGGGCCGACGGCGTCGATGATCTTCGGACCGGCCTTCGCCATCTTCATGCTCGTGTACGTGTGGGCGGCGTGGACGAAGCGAAGCGTGGCGCTGCCGCTCGGCATCGTCTACGCCGTGTTCGCCACGCTCAACATCGTGTTGTTCCCGTTCGTCACCGGCATCGGGGAGATCTCGCCGCTGGCCTACCTCGGCTTCAGCATCGTCGGCATCGGCGTGAGCTGGGGCATGGTTCTTCTGCTGCGCTCGATGTACCGCGAGCTGCAGTGAGGCCGCGGCTTCCCCTATCCTGGCTGCCCAGACATCATCGCCCGTCGCAGGAGGACCGCGATGCCGCGCTTCGTACTTGCCATCGACCAGGGAACCACCGGCTCCACCGTCATGGTCTTCGACGACGAAGGCCGGGTGCGCTCGCGCGCCTACTCCGAGTTCACCCAGCACTATCCCAAGCCGGCCTGGGTCGAGCATGACGCCGAAGAGATCTGGCTGGTCACGCATGGCCTGATCGGCAAGGCGCTGGCGGCCGCCAGGATCAAGCCCGAGCAGCTCGCCGGCATCGGCATCACCAATCAGCGCGAGACGGCGCTGGTATGGGACCGCAAGAGCGGGCAGCCCATCCACAAGGCCATCGTCTGGCAGGACCGGCGCACGGCGGCCGCCTGCGAAAAGCTTCGCAAGGACGGCCACGAGAAGGACGTCCGCCGCAAGACCGGCCTGGTTCTCGATCCCTACTTCTCCGGAACCAAGATCGGCTGGCTGCTCGGCAACGTTCGCGGCGCGCGCGCGCGTGCCGAGCGAGGCGAGCTCTGCTTCGGCACCATCGACAGCTGGCTCATCTGGAAGCTGACCGGGGGCGCTTCGCACGTCACCGACTACACCAACGCCTCGCGCACCATGCTGCTCAACATCCGCACGCGGCAGTGGGACGCCTCGCTCGGCGCCATGCTGGCGGTGCCGCTGGCGATGATGCCCAAGGTGCTGCCGTCGGCGGGGATCTTCGGCGAGACCGCGCCGGGAATCGTGGGCAGGACCGCCATCCCGATCTCGGGCGTTGCCGGCGACCAGCAGGCGGCGCTGTTCGGCCAGGCCTGCATCAAGCCGGGCATGACCAAGAACACGTACGGCACCGGCTGCTTCCTGATGATGTACGCCGGGGAGGAGCCGCTCGAGTCGCGAAACGGACTCGTCACCACGCTGTGCTGTCGCGCCGACGGCTCGCCCGCCTACGCGCTGGAGGGCTCCGTATTCATCGCCGGCGCTGCCGTGCAATGGCTGCGCGACGGGCTGCGCCTGATCAAGACCGCCGCCGACAGCGAGGGCGCTGCGCGTCGCGTCGACTCCACGCTCGGCACCTACGTCGTTCCTGCCTTCGCTGGCCTCGGTGCGCCCTACTGGGATGCCGATGCCCGCGGGGCGGTGGTGGGCCTGACGCGCGGCGTGACGGCCGATCATCTGATCCGTGCCACGCTCGAAGCGCTCGCCTATCAGACGCGCGACGTCGTCGACGCGATGGCCGCCGACAGCGGCCGCAAGCTGCGCATGCTGCGCGTGGACGGCGGCGCCACCGCCAACGATTTTCTCATGCAGTTCCAGGCCGACATCCTCGGCGTGTCCGTCGATCGCCCCACCGTCATCGAAACGACCGCGGCCGGCGCCGCGTTCCTGGCCGGCGTCGGCGCGGGTGTCTGGAAGAGCTCGCGCGAGCTGGAGGCCGTCCGCAAGGTCGACCGCGTCTTCAAGCCCGCCATGAACGCGCGCCAGCGCGCGGAGCTCTACGACGGCTGGAAAGCCGCCGTCGAGCGCGTTCGCAGCCAAGGCTGAGCAACCGGTGGGCGGCGAGCCGAAGCGCGCGACCAAGGCCGTCATCGGCGAGCCGTCGCTGCTGGTCGGACGCGACCACGAGCTCGCGCGCCTGCTCGAGCTCTACGAGGCCGCGTCCGTCGGCCGCCGTCAGCTCGCGCTGATCACCGGCGTAGCGGGCATCGGCAAAACGGCGCTCGCCCGCGAGCTCGTGCGCGTTCTGGCGTCGCCCGGCGCAGGCGCACCGCGCATCGGCGAGGGACACTGCCTGCGGCGCTACGCGCTGCTCGAGCCGTACGCTCCGCTTCTGACGGCGCTCGGCGAAGTGACCGCCGATTGCACGGCCGACGATCCGATCTGGAACGAATGTTCGACGTGGCTCGCGCAGATGTCGACGCTGCTCTCGCCCGAGCAGCAGGAGCGGCTGCGCCAGTCGCTGCTCGGCACGGGTACCGCACGCATGCTGCGCGAGGGAATCGCGCTGGCCGAGCGGCTGAGCGAGCAGCAGCCGCTGGTGCTGTTGCTCGAGGACATTCATCGCTGTGACCGCCCGACGCTCGAATGGCTGTCGAGCGTGGTGGCGCGCACGACGCCGGCGCGGCTGCTCATCGTTGCGACGCTGCGCTTGTCGCGCGCGCGCTCGCGCGGGTTCGTTTCCACCATGGTCGCGCGGCTGGCCGAGCTCACCGATCGCGTCACGAGCCTGTCCCTGGAGGCGCTGCCGGCCGATGCGGCGCGCGACTACGTGCATCAGCGGCTGGAAGGCGAAATCCCCGCCGCGCAGCGCGCCGCCATCGCCGATGCCAGCCAGGGCTACCCGCTGTTTCTCGAAGCTCTGGTCGACGACGTCGCCGGCGGCAAGGCGGTACCGCAGCAGCTGCCCGCGACCCTGCGCGAGCTGCTGGCGCGGTGGCTCGACGAGCTGACGAAGGAGGATCTCGAGCTGCTCGAGGCCGCTGCCACGGCCGGAACCCATTTCTCCGCGCGCGAAGTGGCAGCGGCGCTGGACCGCGACCCCGCGGCCGTGGGCGGCGACTGCGAGCGGCTGGCCGAGCAGCGAAGGCTGCTGCTTCGGCATGCCGTCACCGATGGCGAGCGCGACACGTATGCGTTTCGTCACCTGCTGTTCGGACAGTCGCTGGTCGAGCACATGCCGTCGCCGCGCCGTCGCCGCTATCACCTGCTGCTCGGGCAGTTCCTCGAGCGCCGCCCATCCGGCGATCCACGCACGCTGATCTCGCGCCTGGTCTGGCACTTCGAGGCGGGCGGCGACCTCGAAAGGCATGCCTACTACCTCGAGCGTGCCGCCGAGCAGCTGGCTGCGCGCTTCGCGTATCGCGAGGCGGCCGACGTGGTCGAGCGGTGCCTGGCGGCAATCCACCGTCTGCCCGACACGCCGCAGAACGCGCTGCGCGAGGCCGCGCGCCAGCTCGACTACGGAAACCTCGTCGTCGCGTTGTGGGGCTTCGGCGATGCGCGCGCGGCTCGTGCGTTCGACCGGGCTTTCGAGCAGGCGCGGCGTCATGGCGACGAGCTGCTGATGTTCCGTGCCCAGCTCGGCCGCTGCCTGAGCGGCGTGGTTGCCGGCGACGTCACGGCTCGCGAGCCCGCCTCGGCGCTGCTCGAGATCGTCGCGCGCGGGCACGTCGAGCTGTCCTCGGTCGCGCATCTGTACAACTCGTACGTCGAATTCATCGCCGGCCGCTTCGCCCAAGCCACCGAGCATGCCGTGCGTGCCGAGCGCGACCTGGCGCAGGCCCTTCCCGGCGTCCCCGTCCTCACCGACCTGGAATCCTTTCTCCACGTCGCGCTGGCGCTGGCGCTGACGCCGCGCGGCGAGCTGGCCGACGCCAGCGCGCACCGCGAGCGCGCGCTGGTGCGCCTTGCCTCGCACGGCTTTCCGTACCAGCGCGCGACGGACCTGGCCGTTCTCGCCACCTCCACGCTGGCCGCGGGCGACGCCGATGCCACGCTGGCGCTGGCCGAGCAGTCGATGGAAGAGGCCGAGCGGTTCGGCCTGCACGCCGCGACGATGCTCGCCGCCTGCTGCCGCGCGTGGGCGCGCTGCCGGCGAGGGGAGGGGACGCTGGAAGCTCTGGAGTCCGCGGTCGAGGAGCGCGCGCGTGCCCGCGAGATGTGGTTCGAGTCGCTGCTGTTCGTGGCGCTTGCCGAGCTCTGCGTGCAGGGCGGCGACCTGGAGCGCGCGGCCTACTGGCTCAAGCGTGCCGGGCGCGTGGTGGGCGAGAGCGCGTTCGAGGCCGAGCGCTGGCGGGTTCGCGCCCTGCTCGCGCGCGAGCTGTCCGCGCGCGGCCGGTCGCTGCACGAGGACGCGGCGTTCGGGGACTGCGAGCCGGGATCGGAGAAGCGGCTGTCGGACCAGGACTGTTTCGCGCAGGCGCTGCGCATCGCCCGGGCGCAGGGCGCGCGGCTGTTCGAGGAGCGCACTGCGCGCTCCATGGCCCACGACCGCCGCAGCTGAGCGGGCAGGGTCGATGCCGGCATCTGCCGCCGGGCCGCGAGCCTTCGTCAGCCATGTCCGCGCCGCGGGCGCGCCCGCGCAGCGGGTTGAGCCGGCGTCGCCCCGTGCTATACAGACCGGCTTCGACGCGTTGCCCGGCCATCACGGAGGGCGGCCGGTCGATCCGACAGAGGACCCAATGAAGGCAGGCATCCATCCCGAGTACAAAGAGGTCGAGGTCATCTGCGCGTGCGGCAACAGCTTCCGCACCCGCTCGACGGCCCCGAAGATCCACGTCGAAATCTGCTCCAACTGCCATCCCTTCTACACCGGGACGCAGAAGCTCATGGATACCGCCGGCCGGGTCGAGCGCTTCCGCCAGAGATACGGGAACGCCAAGTACGGGAAGTAGCTCCCTGCAGACCCAACCTTTTGAAGAGGGCCGGAGGCAACTTCGGCCCTCTTCGTGTTTGTGGGATCAGTGCCCGCACCGCCGCGATGGCCGGCAGCGGCGGCGCCGGGAAGATGGTTTCTGAAGAACGCAGATGCTCGAGAAGCTCGCCCAGATCGAAAAGCGCTTTGAGGCCATCGAGGCCGAGGTCGCCGACCCGTCCGCATACGGGAATCGCGAGCGGTTCGCCGATCTCATGCGCGAGCGCGCCGACCTGACCGAGATCGTCGAGACGTTCCGCCGCCGTCGCGCCACCGAGCAGCAGCTCCTCGAAGCCAAGGCGATGCGCGACGACTCCGATCCCGACATCCGCGAGATGGCGGTTTCCGAGATTCGCGAGCTGGAGCCGCGCCTGGAGCGGCTCGACCGCGAGCTGCAGATGCTGCTGGTGCCCAAGGACCCGCTCGATCAGCGCAACGCCATCGTGGAAATCCGCGCCGGCACCGGCGGCGACGAAGCGGCGCTGTTCGGCGGCGACCTTCTGCGCATGTACCTGCGCTACTGCGAGCTGCGCGGGCTCAAGGTCGAAACGCTCGGCATCAGCGCCGGCGCCAAGGGCGGCGTCAAGGAAGCGGCGCTGCTGGTCTCGGGCAAGGATGCCTACGGCCTGCTCAAGTACGAGGGCGGCGTGCACCGCGTGCAGCGCGTCCCCGAGACCGAGTCGCAGGGTCGCATCCACACCTCGGCGGTCACCGTGGCCGTGCTTCCCGAAGCCGAAGAGGTCGACATCAAGATCGAGGACAAGGACCTTCGCATCGACGTCTACCGCTCCTCGGGCCCCGGCGGCCAGTCGGTCAACACGACCGACTCGGCGGTGCGCATCACGCACATTCCGAGCGGCCTGGTCGTCATCCAGCAGGACGAGAAGAGCCAGCACAAGAACAAGGCGAAGGCGCTCAAGATCCTGCGCTCGCGCCTGTTCGACCTGGAAGAGGCCAAGCGCCGTGCGGAGATCGACGCCAACCGCCGCGCGATGGTCGGCACCGGCGATCGCTCCGAGCGCATTCGCACCTACAACTTCCCGCAGGGCCGCGTCACCGACCACCGCATCGGGCTGACGCTCTATTCGCTCGATGCATTCCTGGGCGGCGACATGGACGAGATGCTCAGCGCCCTGCGCGCGCACTACCAGGCCGAAGCGCTCAAGGCCGAGGCGGCCCGATGAGCGCGCGCGCAACGACGGCGGCGCGCAGGCGCGCTGCGGCGATGCCGGCATCGACGGAGCCGCCGCGATGAGCAGCGCCACCGGCACCGACAATCCGCGCTCGCTCCTGGACTACCTGCGACTGACCGAGGGCTTTCTTGCCGGCAAGGGCATCGACAGCCCGCGTCTGGATTCCGAGCTGTTGCTGGCTTCGGTTCTCGGCATGACGCGCGTGCAGCTTTACACCAGCTTCGAGCGGCCGCTCTCGCGCGAGGAAGTCGATGCGTATCGCGCGCTGGTGCGGCGCCGCGCCGCACGCGAGCCGGTGGCCTACATCCTCGGCCGGCGCGAGTTCTGGTCGCTGGAGATCGAGGTCGACCGGCGCGTGCTCGTGCCCCGGCCCGAAACCGAGCTGCTGGTGGAGCAGGCGCTGCAGATCCTGCGCGCGCGTGTTGCGGCCGGCGCCGATGCCGTGCGCGTGGCCGACGTCGGCACGGGCTCGGGAGCCATCGCGGTCGCGATCGCCAAGGAGATTCCCCAAGCGTCCGTCGTGGCCACCGACAGGTCGGAGGCGGCGCTCGAGGTCGCGCCCCGCAATGCGTGCCGGCACGGCGTCGAGGGGCGCATCGAGTGGGTCTCCGGGGATCTTCTGACGGCGTTAAGCGGCCGAGGCGCCTTCGACCTCATCGTGGCGAACCCTCCGTACATCCGCTCCGGCGAGGTCGCCGCGCTGCCTCCCGAGGTTCGCGACTGGGAGCCGCGCATGGCCCTGGTTGCCGGCGAGGACGGCATGGATTCCACGCGCCCTCTGGTGCTCGGCGCGCCGGAGCTGCTCGCGCCGGGCGGCTGGCTTGCGGTGGAAGTCGGAACGCAGGCGGGCCTGGTGCGGCAGTGCTTCGAGGAGACGGGCTACGCCGACGTGCGCGTCGTGCGCGACCTCGCCGGCACCGAGCGCGTCGTCGCAGGCAGGAGATCGTGATGGACAAGCTGGTCATCCAAGGCGGCACCAGGCTGGCAGGCGAGGTCGAGGCGGGCGGCGCCAAGAACGCGGCGCTGCCGCTGCTGTTCGCATGCCTGCTCACCGATGAGCCGTGCCGGCTGACCAACGTCCCCGACGTCGCCGACATCCGCACGACCGCGCGCATGCTCGAGGCGCTCGGGGCGCGAGTCGACCGCCCTGCGCCCGGTGAGCTGATCGTCGACTGCGCCAACGTCGACAAGTTCGAGGCGCCCTACGATCTGGTCCGGCGCATGCGCGCGTCGTTCCTGACGCTGGGGCCGCTGCTGGCGCGCTTCGGCCGCGCGCGCGTCTCGCGGCCCGGCGGATGCGCCATCGGCAGCCGTCCCATCGACATTCATCTCGATGGCATGCGCGCGCTCGGCGCCAGGATCGAGCTCGACGGCGGCTACGCCAACGCTTCGGCCGACAGTCTCGTCGGCGGACACGTCATCTTTTCCATGCCCTCGGTGGGCGCCACCGAGAACGTGATGATGGCGGCCGCGCTGGCCAAGGGAAGCACGCGCATCGAGAACGCCGCGCGCGAGCCGGAGATTGTCGATCTTGCCGGTGCGCTGGTGTCGATGGGCGCCAACATCTGCGGCGCCGGCACCTCGGTCATCGAGATCGAAGGCGTGGCGCAGCTCTCGGGCATGCAGCACGCGGTGGTCGAGGACCGCATCGTGGCCGGCACGTTCCTGTGCGGCGCGGCCATGACCGAAGGCGACGTGTTCGTCCGCGGGGCGCGCGCCGATCACCTCGAGAGCCTGCTCGAGACGCTGACGCTGGCCGGCTGCAAGATCGACATCCAGCCCGATGGCGTGCGGGCCTCGATGCAGGGACGGCCGAGGCCGGTCGACATCGTCACGGCGCCGTTCCCCGGCTTTCCCACCGATCTGCAGGCGCAGTGGATGGCGTTGATGTGCCTGGCCGACGGACGCTGCCAGATCGAGGAGCGGATCTTCGAGAATCGCTTCATGCACGTCGAGGAGCTGGCGCGCATGGGCGCGCAGATCCAGATCAACCGCGGCGCCGCCATCGTCACCGGACGCCCTTCGCTGTCGGGAGCACCGGTGATGGCCACCGATCTGCGCGCGAGCGTGTGTCTGGTCCTGGCCGGCATCGCGGCCAGCGGCACGACCGAGGTGATGCGCATCTACCACCTCGACCGCGGCTACGAGCACATCGAGAAGAAGCTGGCACTCCTCGGCGCGCAGGTGTCGCGCGAGAAGGAGGGCGCATGAAAGCCGGCGCTCCAGGCGCCGGCGGCGGCGCGCGCGTGTTGCGAGGTCGCGTCGCCGCGCGCGGGCGTACGGCGGCGGGTGGCGCTCGCAGCGACGCGGCCAGCGCGACGGTGGCCGTTCTGCGCGACGGCACGCGCCAGGCGCAGGCGCAGCTGGCCAGGCTCGCGCAGCGCGGGCGCGGGCCGGCCGGCGTCGAAGCCAGGGTGCTGGCCATCCTCGAGGAGGTCCGGCGCGACGGCGACGCCGCCCTCGCGCGTCTTACCAGGCAGCTCGACGGTGTCGATCTTCGCAAGAGCGGCTTCGAAGTGAGCCGGCGCGAGATCGATGCGGCCGCCGCGCGCGTCGAGCCTTCGCTGCTGCGCGCGCTCGAGAAGGCGCATGCCCGCATCCGCGCGTTCCATCGCAACGAGCGCGAGCGCGGCTTCGACCGCAGGGAGGACGGAATCCGCACCGGCATCCGCATCACGCCGCTCGCGCACGCCGGCGTCTACGTGCCCGGAGGCAAGGCCGCGTATCCGTCCAGCGTGCTGATGAACATCGTGCCGGCCAAGGTCGCCGGCGTTCCCGAGATCACCGTGGTGACGCCGCCCTCGCGCGACGGCATCCGCGACGAGGTGCTGGCGGCGGCGAGAATCGCCGGCGCCACGCGCGTGCTGCGCATCGGCGGCGCGCAGGCGGTGGCGGCGCTGGCCTACGGAACACAGAGCATCGCGCGCGTCGACAAGATCGTGGGGCCCGGCAACATCTGGGTCGCCACGGCCAAGCGCCTTGTGTTCGGCGAGGTCGACATCGACATGGTGGCGGGGCCGAGCGAGGTGCTGATCGTCGCCGATGACAGCGCCGATCCGGAGTGGGTCGCCGCCGACATGCTGGCGCAGGCCGAGCACGACGAGCTCGCCGCCTCCATCTGCATCACCACGTCGCCGGAGCACGGCGCCAGAGTGGCCGAGGCGCTGGCGCGCCAGTGCCAGGAGCTGCCGCGTGCGCACATCGCGGCCAAGTCGCTGACCCAGTACGGCACGATCCTGGTGGCCGCCGATCTGGATCGCGCCTGCGCGCTCGCCAACCAGATCGCTCCCGAGCACCTGCAGGTCTTCACGCGGCGTGCGCGCACGCTGGTGCCCAAGCTGACCAATGCAGGCGCGATCTTCGTCGGAGCGCTCACCACCGAACCGCTCGGCGACTACGCCGCCGGTCCCAATCACGTGCTGCCCACCGGCGGCTCGGCGCGGTTTGCGTCGCCGCTCGGCGTCTATGACTTCGTCAAGCGAACCAGTATCATCGAGGTCGATCGCCGCGGCTTTGCGCGGCTGGAAGGCGTGGTGACGGCGCTGGCGCGGGCCGAAGGCCTGGACGCGCACGCCGCCGCGGTGACGCGAAGGAAGCCGAAGCGGCCGCAATAACGGCACGCGCAGCCGAAGCGAGGAACACGTGGCCAAGACCAAGAAGACAGCCGCCAAGAAGAGCAGCGCCGCGCGTAGCGCCACCGAGGTGCGGCCGCGTGCGCCGCGCGCCCGTCGTGGCGGCGCGAAACCCGCCGGCGCAGGCGCCGCCCCAGCTCTCGAACCGCGCCGCGCCGAGGTGCTGCGCGAGACGAGCGAGACGCGGATCGACGTGCGCCTCGGCATCGACGAGCCCGGCTATTCGATCAGCACCGGCGTCCCGTTCCTCGATCACATGCTCGAGGCGCTGTCGCGGCACTCGGGAATCGGCATGCAGATCGCCGCCACCGGCGATACGCACATCGACGATCACCACACGGTGGAAGACGTAGGCCTGGCCATCGGCGAGGCGTTGCGGCGCGCGCTCGGCGAGAAGGCGGGCATCGCCCGTTTCGGCCATTTCGAGACTCCTCTGGACGAGGCGCTGGTGGCGGTGACGGTGGATCTCAGCGGGCGGCCGTACCTGGTCTACAACGTGCCGCTCAAGCCTCAGCGCGTCGGCACGTTCGATGTCGGGCTGGTCGAGGATTTCATGCAGGCGCTGATGACGGCCGCGGGCATGAACCTGCACGTCAACGTGCGCTATGGCCGCAACCCGCACCACATCATCGAGGCGACGTTCAAGGCGCTGGCCAAGGCGCTGGCGATGGCGTGCGCGCGTGACGCGCGCGTGCAGGGCGTGCCCTCGACGAAGGGCACGCTGCAGGGATGAGGCCGCCGGCACCAGCATGATCGCGGTCGTCGACTACGGCGTGGGCAACCTGCGCAGCGTCTCCAAGGCGCTCGAGCACGTGGGCGGGGAAGTGGTGGTCACTTCCGATCCTTCGATCATCGATTCGGCCGGCGGCGTCGTGCTGCCCGGCGTGGGCGCGTTCGCGCATTGCATGAACAATCTCGCCGCGGCGGGCCTGGAAGGCTGTGTGCGGTCGGCTGCCGCCTCGGGACGTCCGTTCCTCGGCGTGTGCGTGGGCATGCAGATCCTTTTCGAAGAGAGTGACGAGTTCGGCCGCGTTGCGGGCCTCGGCATCCTGCCCGGACGCGTGCGGCGCTTCGAGCCGGACGATCGGGATCTCAAGGTGCCGCACATGGGATGGAACGAGCTGGTGGTGCGCCAGCGTGCGCCGCACCTGCAAGGCCTGCCCGAGGGCACGCGCGTGTACTTCGTGCATTCCTACTACGTGGAGACGCCCGATCCCTCGATCGTCGCCACGACGACGCCGTACGGCATCGACTTCGTCTCCAGCGCGTGGCGCGACAACATCTTCGCCACGCAGTTCCATCCGGAGAAGAGCCAGGCGGCGGGGCTGAAGATCCTCGAGAACTTCGCTCGCCTGGTCGCGGCCAGCGAAGGCAGCGCCCGGGCCAAGGCTGGCGCCAGGCACTGACGGCCGTGCTGATCCTTCCTGCCATCGACATTCGCGGCGGCCGCTGCGTTCGCCTGCTGCGCGGGGACTACGAGCGCGAGACCGTCTTCGGCGACGATCCGGGGGCGATGGCGCAGCGCTGGCTCGACCAGGGCGCCCGCGCCATCCACATCGTCGATCTCGACGGCGCGCGCGACGGCACGCCGGTCAACCGACCTGCGGTCGAAGCCATCCTGGCGCGCATCGCCCACTTCAACGCCGGCACGATCAGCGAGCTCGGCGGCGGCATTCGCAGCATCGGCGACATCGAAGGATGGCTCGAGACGGGACTGACGCGTGTGATCATCGGCACCGCCGCCGTCGAGACGCCCGAGCTCGTCGACGAGGCGGCCAGGCGGTTCCCCTGCCGCGTCTGGGTCGGCATCGACGCACGCGGCGGCAAGGTGGCCATCAAGGGCTGGCTCGAGGACACGCCCGTCGATGCCGTCGCGCTGGCCAGGGAGATGGAGAGCCGCGGCGCCGCCGGCATCATCTTCACCGACATCGACCGCGACGGCACCGGCGCCGGCGTCTCCGTCGAGTCGACCGCGGCGCTGGCGCGGGCGCTGACGATTCCCGTCATCGCCTCCGGCGGCGTCCACTCGGTCGAGGACGTGCGGCGGCTGCGCGCGGTGGAGGACAGCGGGATCGGCGGCGTGATCGTCGGCCGCGCGTTGTACGACGGCGCGGTGACCCTTCCCGACCTGCTGGCCGTCGCGGACTGACGCAGGCCATGCTCGCCAAGCGCATCATTCCCTGCCTGGACGTCAAGGACGGCCGCGTCGTCAAAGGCGTGCAGTTTCTCGGCCTTCGCGATGCCGGCGATCCGGTCGAGTGTGCGGCGCGCTACGATGCCGAAGGGGCCGACGAGCTGACGTTCCTCGACATCACCGCCAGCCACGAAAAGCGCGGCATCATCCTGGACGTGGTGCGTGCCACCGCATCGCAGGCGTTCATGCCGCTGACGGTCGGCGGCGGCGTGCGCACGGTCGAGGACGTGCGCACGCTGCTGAAGGCCGGCGCGGACAAGGTCTCGGTCAACACCGCGGCCGTGGCCGATCCGGATTTCGTCGGCGTGGCGGCGCGTGCGTTCGGCGCGCAGTGCATCGTGGTCGCCATCGATGCGCGCCACCGCGCGCGCTCGCTCGAGCTTGCCACCGACGGCGGCGGCATTTCGGGGCGACCGGCCTGGGCGGGGAAGTATCCGGAGCTGCTCGTCGATCCCGGCTGCACCGACGGCTGGGAAATCTACACGCACGGCGGGCGCCGCCCCACGGGCATCGATGCCGTGGCGTGGGCGCGCCGCATGGAAGAGCTGGGATCGGGCGAGATCCTGCTGACGAGCATGGACCGCGACGGCACCAAGGCCGGCTACGATCTCGAGCTGACCGCCGCCGTCGCGCGCGCGGTGGGTGTTCCCGTCATCGCCTCGGGAGGCGTCGGAACGCCGCAGCACATGCTCGAAGGTCTGACCGACGGAAAGGCGGACGCCGTGCTGGCCGCGTCCATCTTCCACTACGGCGAGTACAGCATCGCCGAGTGCAAGCGCTTCCTGGGCGAGCGCGGGGTCTGCGTCCGCCTGTGAGCCGCTGCGTTTTCTATGCGCGGCGGCCTGCTATGGTCGCGCGATGCCACGCATCGGCCGCTACGAGAACCCGTACCTGACCGTCGAGTTCCACCGCGAACCGCCACGCGGCACGACCACGCGCGTGCTGGGCTTGCAGAGCGAGGACCGCGCCAACAGCCACGGCGTGCTGTGGCTGCCGCCGGGGCCGCAGCCGCCGACGGTGCTGACGCTGATGCATCCGCGCGCCGACTTCCTGCGGCACTACGCGGTGCCGGGCCTGCTCGAGGCCGGCTTCGCGGTGCTGACGCAGAACAGCCGCTGGGTCGGCAACGATTCCACCCTCATCCACGAGCAGGCGCTGCTCGATGTCGCGGCCGGAATGCGCGCCCTTCGCGAGCTAGGCTTCCAGAACGTGGTTCCCATCGGCAACAGCGGCGGCGGCGCGCTCTTCTCGTTCTACATGCAGCAGGCGCACGCCGGCTCCGGGCGGCGCCTGACCGAGACGGCAGCCGGCGATCCCTTCGATCTGAACCGCTTCCACATGCCGCCGGTCGACGCCGTCGTCTATCTGGCTGCGCATCCGGGAGAGGGGTTGTTCCTCCTGCATGCCATCGACGCATCGGTGGTCGACGAGGACGATCCGGTCGCCTGCGACGCGGAGCTGGACATGTACGATCCGCGCAACGGCTTCGCGCAGCCGCCGCAGCCGTCGCGTTACAGCGAGGAGTTTCTCTCCCGCTACCGCCAGGCGCAGAGGGCGCGCGTCGAGCGCATCGACCGCCGTGCGCGCGCGCTGGTGGCGCGAAAGCGGGCCGCACGCCGCCGCGCCGCCGACAACCCCGGCGATACCGCGTCATGGCGCGAGGCCGTCGCCACGCGCTTCATGACCGTCTATCGCACGGAGGCCGACCCGGCCTACGTCGATCCATCCATCGACGCATCGAACCGCGACTACGGCTCGCTGTGGACGCACCGCCCCGACCTCTTCAACTACGGTCCATTCGGATTCTCGCGCCTGGTGACGCCGGAGGCGTGGCTGTCGACCTGGTCGGGCCTTTCCTCGCGCGCCTCGATTCCCTTGGCGGGGCCATCGATCACCGTGCCGGCGATCGTCGTGGCCTACAGCGGCGACAACGGCGTCTTTCGCCGCGACGCCCGGCTCATCCACGACAGCCTGGCCACGGACGACAAGCGCCTGGTCGAGCTGGAGGGTGATCACTACGGCTTTCCCGCGGCCGGCCGCAGCGAATGGGGACGCGATCGCGCGGTCTCGGTCATCGTCGAGTGGCTGCGCGAGAAGGGCTACTGAGGCGCCGCGGGCACCTTGCGCGAATCATCCTTGGAAGGGACCGACGACCTCGAGCACCTGCCGGCGGGGCGACGACGCAAGAAGCACGTCGTGGCGTGGCTGGCGCGGCGTCTTCCCGCCGTCTACATCGCCTACATGCGCCTGGTCTACGCGACCAGCCGCATCGACGATTCCGCACTCGAGGTGCTGCGCGAGCGCAAGCGCACGCACCAGGCGACGCTGCTGCTGCTGCTGCATCAGGACGTGTTCGTGGCGCCGTACTTCCTGCGCGGCCTGCAGGTGTGCGGCCTCGCCAATGTCGGCGACGCCGGCGACTTCATCGCCTTCGCCATGGACGCGCTCGGCCACAGCTCCGTACGCGGCGGCTCCAGCTCGCGCGACAGCCGCCGCCGCACGCTGTCGGCGGTGCGCGAGCTGGTGCGCTTCGGACGCAGCCGCGCCGAGGAAGGTTTCGTCATCTCCATTACGCCGGACGGCTCGCGCGGCCCGGCCGGGGCCTGCAAGGCCGGCTTCGCATTCGTGGCGCTGGAGACGGGGGCAGCCATCTACTGCATGAAGATCCAGGCCGCGCCGGCGTGGTTCCTGCCGACGTGGGATCGCACGATGGTGCCGCTGCCGTTCGGGCGGCTGTGGGCCGAGGTGTCGCAGGCGATCGTGGTGGAGCCCGGAGCACGCGCCGCCGATCTGGAGCTCGTCCGCGCACGAGCCGAAGAAGAGCTGCATCGCGTGCATGCGCTTGCGTTCGCGCGTGCCGGTCGCCGTGCGGTGCCGGAGCTGCAGCGCCTGTGACGCCGTAATTCCGCCCCGGCATGATCGCTGCCCGACGCTGCGCAGAGTTTGATCCCGATCGCGGCCCGGCGGCGACTGGCGGGCCGCACCGCGGGCAGGTCCGAAGTGAATTCGGTCGCGATCCCTCCTATGATGTTCGTTCGATGACCGCGCCTGGCGTTGCAGAGCAGCGCGGCGCGAGGCTGCAGAGGATGAGGGGCTGAGCGTCATGGATACGGCGCCGCGCCATTCCATGAAGAGGGGATGCGCCAGGCGTCGCGATTCGTCACGACGTGAGGCGAGGCAGAGGATGCAGCGGGAACCGAAGTGGCCGCTCGACGAGTTCATTCCTACAAGAAGAGGCCACCGCCCCGGCGCGGCCCTCGGCGCCGCTTGCGCCGCGGCCTCGTGCTCGCCGCCGTCGTGGTGCTGGCCGGCGGCGGAGTCTATCTCTCACGCCTCTACACGGATCTGTCCGCGCTGATCGAGCGGCGCCAGGCTGCACTTTCCTCTTCGATCTACTCGGCTCCACACGCCATCGAGGCCGGTCAGGACCTCGAGGGCAGCCGTCTGCTCGATCGTCTCGCGTCGCTTCACTATTCGCTCGTGGAAGGCCAACCCGCGCCCGGACAGTATTCTAGGGAAGGTGCGAATCTGGTCGTGCACCTGCGCGGCTATTCGCACGGGCCGATGCGCCACCCCGCTGCGCTGCTTCGGGTGAAGGTGGAGAAGGGACGGATTGCGGCAGTCACCGACGGCGCCGGCAATCCCGCGCGCCAGGCGACGCTCGAACCGCAGGCGATCGGCCGCCTGGCCTCCGGCGCTCCGGCCGAGCGCATCGAGGCGCGGCTTTCGGATCAGCAGCCGTACCTCGTCGGCGGGCTGCTAGCGACGGAAGACCAGTTCTTCTACTGGCACCCGGGCTTCAACCCCGTGCGCATCGTCGCGGCTGCCATCGCCGACGTTCGCGCGGGGCGGCTGGCGCAGGGCGCCAGCACGCTGACGCAGCAGCTTGCGCGCACGTTCCTGGAGCGACGCGAGCGCAGCTTCTCGCGAAAGCTGCTCGAGCTCGCCACGGCCATCGTGCTCGAGGTGCGTCTGACCAAGGACGAGATCCTCGAGCGCTACATCAACGACGTCTCGCTCGGCGCGCACGCCGGAGCTCCCATTCACGGGATGCCGCAGGCGGCGCGCTACTTCTACGACAGGGATCTGTCGCAAGTGACGCCGGCGCAGGCGGCCACGCTGATCGGCATGGTGCAGGCGCCGACGATGTACGATCCGCGCCGGCATCCCGAAGCGTCCAGGAAAAGACGCGACGCCGTGCTCGGCATCATGAGGCGCGAAGGCGTCATCGACGAGGCCACCTACGCAGCGGCCGTGGCCTCGCCCATCGAGGTCCGCACGCCGCCTGCGCTGCGACGGGCTCCCTATTTCACCGACTACGTGACCGCCGAGCTGGCCAGGCTGCCTGGCATCGGCACCGACCTGGCCGGGCTGAAGGTCTTCACGACGCTGGACGCAGCCGTTCAGGACACCGCTGCCGAGGCCGTGCGCGCCAACATCGAGCGGCTCGAAAAGAGCTATCGCGGCCTTCGCGGCAGCGGCACCAAGTCGCAGAAGCTGCAGAGCGCAGCCGTGGTGCTCGACGCACGCACCGGCGCGATTCGCGCGCTGATCGGTGGGCGCAGCTACGCCGAGAGCCAGTTCAATCGTGCGGCCTTCGCGCTGCGGCAGCCGGGCTCGGCCTTCAAGCCGATCGTCTACCTGGCCGCCATGGATCCTGAGCGCTCGCCGATCGATCCGCCGCTGACGCTGGCCTCGTTGCTGCCCGACGAGCCGATGAGCTTCGGCGGCTGGTCGCCGGAGAACCACGAGCACCAGTTCCGGCTGCGGGCCACCGCCGCCACCGCGCTGGCCGAATCGCTCAACGTTCCGGCGGCCTACCTCGGAAGCCGCGTCGGCCCCGAGCGGATCGTGCGCACCGCCCGCGAGCTGGGGATTCCGCAGGACCTGCAGCCGCTGCTGCCGATCTCCATCGGTGCCGAAGAGACGACGGTGCTGGATCTGACGGCGGCGTATCAAGTCATCGCCAACGGCGGCACGCGATCGCCCGTGTATGCGGTCGAGTCGGTCGTTGCCGCCGACGGCACCGAGATCTACCGGCACGCCGAGCGTCGCGACCCCGTCGTCGATGCCGACGTCGCCTACCTCGTCACGGCCGGGCTGAAGATGGCCATGCGCTCGGGCACCGGCGCCAGCGCCGCCGGGCTGGGCCTGAAGGTGCCGGCTGCGGGCAAGACCGGCACGACGCAGGATTACAGGGATGCTTGGTTCGTCGGCTACACGCCCGATGTCGTCTGCGGCGTCTGGGTCGGCTTCGATACTCCCAAGAGCACCGGCTTGACGGGCGCGCAGGCGGCACTGCCGGCATGGGTGAAGATCGTGCAGCGCTCGGCGGTGCGCAGCGAAGACTTTGCGGTCCCCGACGGCATCGTCACCGCAACCATCGATCCGGAGTCCGGCGGCCTCGGCACGCCGTCATGCCCGCGGCGCGTGACGCTGCCGTTCCTCGACGGCACCGATCCCACGGCGCCCTGCGAATTGCATGGGACCTACGACGTCGCGGCCGCTCCCGAAGGCTGGGGCGGCTGGCAGCTCTCCGAACGCGAGCCGGCGCGCGAAGAGCCGCCACGCGAGCAGCGCCCGAACGTGTTCAAGAAGGTGGGCAAGTTCTTCGGCTCGCTGTTCCGGCGCTAGGCGGCCGCTGCGCCGGCACGCACCGCCGGTTCCGCGCGGGGCGCCGCTGCGGCAAGCACCGGCTGCGCGGCGCTACAAGAGGCGCATGGTGCTCCGCCGACGATGCGCATCCGCGCATGCGCCGGCTCTCACCGCTGCAGCGAATTGCGCCAGGTCAGGAACGGCGGCTCGCGCTCCTCGCCTGCGAGGCGACGGCGGATTTCGCCGATGACGAAGCGCGTGACGCTGGGAAGGTCGAGCTGCTCGGCCTGCTCGAGATCGAACCACTCCACGTGCAGCAGCTCCTCGCCGCTGGACTGCGGCCGCTCATCGAGCAGGACCTCCTCGGCGCGCGCAAAGAAGAAGCGCGCGTCGAACCGGCGCGGCCGCTGCGGCGGCGTGATGGCGCGGCAGATGAACGTGAAGCGCGACAGATCGGGCGCCGCGCCGTGCCGCGCGTACTCCTGCCACTGCAAGGGCACGCGCCCACGCAGCGCACCGGCCCTGCCGACCACCAACCCCGTTTCCTCGAACGTTTCGCGCACCGCCGCCAGCGGGAACGCGCGCGTGCGGCGCCGCACGCTGCCCTCCGCCAGCCGCCGCTCGATCTCCGGCAGCAGCTCGCACGCCGCCGGCGCATGCGCGTCGCAGCGGTCGACGCGGCCGCCGGGAAAGACCCATTTGTTGGGCATGAAGACGTGGCCGCGCGAGCGCTGGCCCATGAGAATGCGCGGGCGCGGCCCGTCGCTGCGAACCAGGACGAGCGTGGCGGCATCTTTCGGCCGCAGCGCGCGCGTCCTTTCTTGCGTCTTCGGCTCGGTGTCCGGCACTGAAAGTCTGCGCCGCCAGCGCCGTCGCGGCGCCCTCTACGCCGCGTGCTGGCCTTCGAGCCAGCGCTCCGCATCGATCGAAGCCATGCATCCACTGCCGGCCGCGGTCACGGCCTGCCTGTACGTGCTGTCCTGCACGTCGCCGCAGGCGAAGACACCCTCGACGCTGGTGTAGGTGCTGCCGGGGCGCGTGACGATGTAGCCCTTGGAGTCCAGCTCGAGCTGCCCTTCGAAGATGCTGGTGTTGGGAACGTGTCCGATGGCCATGAAGATGCCGTCGCACTCGATCTCGGAGACCTCGCCCGTGATCGTGTCGCGTACGCGCACCGCCTTGACGCCGCCGGCGGCCGCATCGCCGAGGATGTCTTCGACCGCGACGTTGAGACGAAACGAGATGCGCTGGTTGTTGCGCGCACGGTCGAGCATGATCTTGGAGGCACGAAACTCCTCGCGCCGGTGAAGGATGGTGACCGAGCTGGCGAACTTGGTCAGGAAGTTGGCCTCTTCCATGGCCGAGTCGCCGCCGCCGACGACCAGGACCTTCTTGTCGCGAAAGAAGAAGCCGTCGCAGGTCGCGCATGCCGAGACGCCGTGCCCCATCAGCCGCATCTCCGACTCCAGGCCGAGCAGGCGCGCCTTGGCGCCGGTGGCGATGATGAGGGCGTCACACGTGAAGGTCGTGCTCTCGGTACGAAGGGTGAACGGGCGCCTGGTCAGATCGACGGAGGTGATGTCGCCGACGGCAAAGAGGGTGCCGAACTTGGCCGCCTGCTCGCGAAACTCGTTCATCATGTCGGGGCCGAGCACGCCCTTGGGATAGCCGGGGAAATTCTCGACCTCGGTGGTGATCGTCAGCTGTCCGCCCGGCTGCGTGCCTTCGACGACGAGCGGGACCAGGTTGGCGCGCGACGAGTACAGCGCCGCGGTCAGGCCGGCCGGTCCGGAACCCAGAATGATCACCTTGTGATGCTCTGTCGTCATCGTCGTCTCTGCGTCGCCCTTGCGCTATGGTCCGTGTGCGCGATGTTGCGCGAGCCTGCCGGGTGGTGTTCTGCACCGCGTCGAGGGAGGCCTTGCGGATATAAGAACTCCCAGGAAGGCATGCAACCATGTCCGAGCTGACACATCTCGACGAAAAGGGCCGCGCGCGCATGGTGGACGTCGGGGCAAAGGACGTCACCGAGCGGCGCGCAGTGGCGCGAGCGCGACTGCGCACGGATGCTTCGACGCTGGCGCGCATCCTTGCCGGCGATCTTCCGAAAGGCGACGTTCTGGCGGTGGCTCGCACGGCCGGCATCATGGCGGCCAAGCAGACGCCGATGCTGATTCCGCTCTGTCATCCGCTGCCGCTCTCGGCCGTGGAAGTCTCGTTCAGGGCAGGCGCCGACGCCGGAGTGCTCGAGATCGAGGCGCGAGTCGCGGTCACCGCGCGAACGGGTGCGGAGATGGAGGCGCTGACGGCAGCGACCATTGCCGGCCTGACCGTCTACGACATGTGCAAGGCGGTGGACAAGACGATGGTGCTGACCGACGTGCGGCTGGTGGAGAAGAGCGGCGGGCGCAGCGGGGAGTTCCGCCGGCAGGGCGAGTAGCCGGCAGCGCAGGCGCCAAGCGATCATCGGCATCTTCTGCAACCGCCCCCATTCCCGGGCGCGCTTCATTACATCCCGGTCGCTGACGTCGGCGGAGCATGCGGCGTACGCTCGCGCCATGAGCAGTCCGGACTCGGCAGCAGGCGTTCCGCGCGCGCACGATTCCTCTCCGCAGGCCTGGCCGCAGGGCGAGCGTCCGCGCGAGCGGCTTCTCGAGCAGGGCGCGGCGGTGCTGAGCGACGGCGAGATCCTAGCGGTCGTTCTCGGCACCGGCCACGCCGGCGCCGGCAGCGCACTCTTCGTCGCGCGCTCGTTGCTGACATCGTTCACGGACCTTCGCGGCATCGTCAGCGCCTCCGTGCGCGAACTGCAGGCGGTGCCCGGCGTCGGACGCGTGCGCGCGGCCAGGCTCCAGGCGATCGGCGAGCTGGCGCGCCGACTGCATTCGCAGCCGCTGGAGCCGGGTGCGACGCTTTCGTCCTCGGCAGCCGTGCACGCGCACTTCGGGCCGCTGCTGATCGACGACAAGCGCGAAAGCTTCTACTGCGTGCTGCTGGACGGAAAGAACCGCTTGATGGGGAAGGTGCGCATCTCGCAGGGCTCGCTCGGCGCCTCGCTGGTTCATCCGCGCGAAGCGTTTCGTCCCGCAGTGCGCGAGGCGGCGGCGGCGGTGCTGTTCGTGCACAACCATCCGAGCGGAGATCCCACGCCGAGCGTGGAAGACCGCCGGATAACCGACCGGCTGCGCCGCGTCGGCGAGCTGATGGGTATCTCGGTGCTCGACCACGTCATCGTCGGGCGCGGAAAGTACTATTCGTTCGCGGACAGTGGTTGGTGAACGGACAGTGGTCGGTGCGGAGACTGCGTGCAATGCTCGAACGCTCGTCGCCGCGTGCAACGCAGGCGCGGCCGCGGACTTGTCTGCGGCGGACCGCGCCGCGCATCGCGCTTCGTGTCCGCTTGGACATGCCCGTCGCCGCGCCCTGGCGCGAGGGCAGCCGGCAGAAGGCGCCGCGCCAGTGAGCGCGGCGCCTTCTGCCGTGTGATCTAAAAAGGAATGTCGTCGTCGTTGTGGGCCGGGCCCATGTCGTCCATGCCAGCGCCCATTCCGCCGCGGTCGCCGCGATCGGCGCGATCTGCGCGATCACCGCCCGGGCCGCCGCCGATGAACTGAACGCGATCCGCAACGATTTCGGTGGTGTAGCGATCGCTGCCGCTCTGGTCCTGCCATTTGCGCGTCTGCAGGCGCCCCTCGACGAAGACGGTTCGGCCCTTGCTGAGGTACTGCTTGCAGTTCTCGGCGGCGCGGCCCCAGACGACCACGCTGTGCCATTCGGTGCGCTCCTGGCGCTGGCCATTGGCATCCTGCCACGACTCGTTCGTCGCCAGTCGAAGGGTAGTGACCGCCTTCCCACCCGAGGTATGTCGCAGCTCGGGATCTTGACCGAGATTGCCAAGAATCATGACCTTGTTTAGTGATGCCATACTACCCTCTCGCGTGTACGTCCGCTGAATTTTCGGGGAGGCTAAAGCCGCACCTGGACATAGTCAATGACGGAGACGTGCTAGGATGAAAGCCGAACCGGTGCGTTGCCGGGCAAGATGATGAAGCTTGTCGTGGCCTACATTCGGCTGCTCGCATTCTTCGCTTTCACCGCGATCTGGATGCCCATCGTCATGCTGGCGATCGTTCTGGTGCCGGGGTCGTTCGTCTACTACCAGGTCGCCGCGCCCTGGATCACCGGCCTTCTCAAGCTCTTTGGCGCCACAGTGGTGCCGCACGGACTGGAGAAGCTTCGCTTCGACCGCGAGTACGTCATACTTTCCAACCATCGAAGCCAGCTCGATCCTCCGGCCATCGCCAGCCTGCTGCTGCCGCGCGTGACGCGCTGGGTGGCCAAGAAGGAGCTCAGGCGCGTGCCGATTCTCGGACAGGCGCTGCAGATGAGCGGACAGATCTTCATCGATCGGGGCGATCCAAGCGCGGCGGTCGAAGAGCTGTCGCGCCACACACGCGATCGCGGCGTAATCATCTGCTTCTTTCCAGAAGGACATCGCTCGTCCACCTACAAGCTGCTGCCTTTCAAGAAGGGCGGCGCGGCTTTCGCGATCAGCGCTGGCCTTCCGGTGGTGCCGGTGGCGATCTCCGGATCCGAGATCGCGCTGCCGAATCATTCCATCGTTTCGTCGCCGGCCACGATCCACGTTGCATTCGGCGACCCGATCGAGACCTCGGGCATGACCGCCGACGACCGCGTCGCGCTGACCGAGCGCGTGCGTGACGAGATCCAGCGCATGCTGCAGGAGCTCGATCCGCATCCCCAACCCGTTGCCGCTCCCAAACCGGCCGCCGCGGCGGCGTGAAGGAACCTTCTCGATGCCTACCGCTCCTCTTCGCATCATCCCGCTCGGTGGCCTGGGCGAGTTCGGCCTCAACTGCATGGTGATCGAGCGTGGCGACGACGCCATCGCCGTCGACTGCGGCGTGATGTTCCCGCTCGATCACATGATGGGAATCGATCTGGTCATTCCCGACCTCGGCTACCTGCGCAGCCTCGGGGACAAGTTCAAGGGCTTCGTCATCACGCACGGGCACGAGGACCACATCGGGGCGCTGCCGTTCGTCTGGGGCGAGTTCAACGTGCCGGCGTTCGCCACGCCCTTCACCGCCGGGCTGATCCGCGAAAGGCTCGAGGACCGCACGCACCTGTCGGGCAAGCAGATCGAGATCTACCGCGACGGCGACACCTTCTCGCTCGGCGGCTTCGAGATGGAGGCCCTGCCGGTCACGCACAGCATCGTGGACGCCTGCTCGATCGCGATCCGCAGCCAGGGCGAGACGATCATTCACACCGGCGACTTCAAGATCGATCCGACGCCGATCGACGGACGCGACTTCGCGCTCGAGCGTTTCCGGCAGCTCGGCGACGAAGGAGTGCGGGTGCTGCTTTCGGACTCGACCAACATCGAGAGCGAAGGGCACAGCGGCTCCGAGGCGCTGGTGCGCGGATGGCTGGAGCCGATGTTCGCTGCAACCCGCGGGCGCGTGTTCGTGACCACGTTCGCCTCCCACATCCATCGCATGGCTGCGGTGCTCTCGCTGGCCGAGCAGTTCGGGCGCAAGGTGGCGATGGTGGGACGGCGCATGGAATCCAACGCGGCGCTGGCCACGCACACCGGGCATCTGCGCATCCCGCCCGGCATCCTCATCGACCAGAAGGAGGCGGCGCGCCTTCCGCGCGAGAAGGTCTGCTATCTGATCACCGGATCGCAGGGCGAGCCGCGCTCGGCGCTGATGCGCGTGGCGATGTGCGAGATGCGCGACGTCGAGCCGGGCCCCGGCGATGCCGTGATCTTCTCGTCCAAGACCATACCGGGCAATGACCGGGCGGTCGCGCACATCATCGACCAGCTCTACAAGCTCGGCTGCGAGGTCTACTACCCGCGCCGCTCGCGCGCGCACGTCTCCGGGCACGCCTGCAAGGACGAGCTGCGCACCATGCTCGAGCTGACCCGGCCCGACTACTTCGTCCCCGTGCACGGCGAGTACCGCAACCTGCTGCACCATGCGCGTCTGGCCGAAGAGACCGGCGTGCCGGCGCAGAACTGCTTCCGCATCACCGACGGCGACGTCCTCGAGATCGACGGGGACGGCGCGCGTGTGGCCGGTCAGGTCACGGTCGGCCGCGTCATGGTGGACGGCGCGGTTCTCGGCGTTCTCGACGAGGCGGTGGTGCGCGATCGCCGCCACATCTCGCAGGACGGCATGGTGATGGTGATCCTGGCGGTAGCGCAGCAGACCGGCACGATCCTGACCGGGCCCGAGTTCATCATGCGCGGCGTGGTCACCGGTGAGGACGAGGAGATCGACGACGAACCGCTGCGCCGCGCCGTCGTCGACACCGTACGCGCCATGCCGCGCGCGGCGGTGGGCGACCGTGACGAGCTGCAGGAGGAAGTGCGCCTGGCCGTGCGCCGCTTCTTCCGGCGCGTGCACGGCTCGCGGCCGGTGGTCGTGCCGTACGTGATGGAGCTGTGAGTCGCGCGAGGCGCGGCTGCCTGCGGCTCCGCACCTTTGGATCGCACGGGCGACGCAAGCCGCAGCCCGTCTGAAGGAGCGCCGTACCGTCTGCAGGCGCGCCGCATGCGCGATGCGGTCGGCAGGAGCGGCGCAAGCGCGCCGTGCGGTGGAAACGCCCGCGCTTCGTGAACAGCCGGGGTTTGTCCGCTGCAGGCCGCGACGTTAGGATCGCGCGTCTCGATTCCAGCGGCAGCGGAGCAGTGGTGGAGTGACGATCGCGCAGGCTCTGATCCTTGGCATCGTCCAGGGGCTCACCGAATTCCTTCCCGTTTCCAGCGACGGTCACCTGGTGATCGTGCAGGAGGTGTTCGGGCTGCGCCCACCCAACGCCGTCGCCTACGACGTTCTTCTTCATCTCGGCACGCTCATCGCCGTCGTCGCCTACTTCTGGCGCGACCTTCTGGACATGGCGCTGGCGCTGCTCGGCCGCGGCGGCGTCGAGCAGCCCGTGCGGCTGCGATGGATCTTTCTTCTGGGGTTGGCCACGGTTCCCGTGGCACTGGCAGGGCTTCTGCTGGAGGACTGGTTCGAGCAGACCTTCCATTCCCTGGCCACGGCCGGCGTAGGCCTGCTCGTCACCGGCACGCTGCTCTCGCTCATCGTCGGCCGCGGGGCCACCGGCCGCATGGCCAAGGACCTGACGGTCCGCGACGCAATCGTCATCGGCGGCATCCAGACGCTGGCCCTGCTCCCGGGCGTCTCGCGCTCGGGCTCGACGCTGTTTGCCGCACTGACCGTCGGAGTGGAGCGCAACACCGCCGCGCGCTTCTCGTTTCTGCTGTCGATCCCTGCCATCGTCGGCGCGCTGGTGCTGAAGGCGCCGGCAGTCCTCGACATGGCCCGGGACGGCAACGCCGCGCCGCTGATCGTCGGTCCCCTGGCGGCGGCCGTGACCGGCTGGCTGGCCATCGAGGTCATGATGCGCGCAATTCGCAGCGGTAGTCTGCGCGGCTTTTCGGTATACTGCTGGGCGACCGGCGCCCTGGTGCTGGTGTGGAGTGTGGTTGGTGGGATCGGTGGCTAGGTCATCCGCGGCAAGCAGGGACCCTTCGCGGCTCTTTCAGGAGGTCGAGGCGATCGTCGCGTCGGCCGTCGGCTTCTTCCTCGTTCTCTGTTTGTTCTCCTACGTGCCCGAATCGCCGGGCGTCAACCACGGCGGGCGCCTCGGCTTCACGCTGGCCAACGTGCTGGTGCAGTGCTTCGGCTACGGGGCCTACGTCTTCCCCGCCGCGCTGGTCAGTGCCGGAGCGGCGCTGTTCATCAGCCGCACCGTCCGTCTCTCGCCGGTTCGGTGCGTGGGCGCCATCTTCCTTCTTCTACTGATGTCGGTGAGCCTGGGCGTTTACCGGCCTCACGTTGCGCCCGAGGCTGCCGGCGGCTGGGTCGGCGGTTTTCTCGGCATGGTCATGGTGCAGGGCCTCGGCGCCGGCGGCTCCACCGTCGCGCTGACGGCGCTGTTCCTCCTCGATTTCATGATGATCACCGGCTACGCGCTCTCCGACGTGCTGCGCGCCATGCAGCGCGCCATCGCCGAGGCCATCGAGTCCGCCCACCACGCCTCGATGTCGGCGCTGCGGCGCGCGGGGCGCCATCTTCGGCAGGGTCTGCCGCGCCTGCGCGGCTTCTCGCTGCGCGATCACCTGCCGAGCCTTGCGCTGCGGCGCCGCCCCGCTGCCGCCGGAGCCGGCGCCACCGGGCCCATGGTCGTCTTCGGCGACGAAGACGAGGACGAGGAGCAGGAGGATCGGGCGGCGCCTGCGCGCAAAGGCAGCTCGGGAATCCAGGTCCTGCGACCGCGACTGGAGCGGCCGGCCAAGAAGAAGAGCGAGCCGGCGCAGGAGGAATTCAGCTTCTCCACCGGCGGCGACTTCCGGCTTCCGCCCGCCAACCTGCTGGGCAAGCGCGACGACCGCTCCGACTACGTCGACGAGCAGACTCTCGTCCAGAGCAGCAGGATCCTCGAGCAGAAGCTGGCCACGTTCGGTGTCGGCGGCCGGGTCACCGCCGTGCGCCCCGGTCCGGTCATCACGACCTACGAGTTCGAGCCCGAGGCGGGCATCAAGGTCAGCCGCGTCGTCAACCTCTGCGATGATCTGACGATGGCGCTGCGCGCGCACGGCGTGCGCATCGTCGCTCCCATTCCGGGCAAGAACTGCGTCGGCATCGAGGTCTCCAACAAGAATCGCGCAACGGTCGGTCTGCGTGATCTGATCGATGCGGACGAGTTCCGCAGCCACCGCTCCTCGCTGGCGCTGGCGCTCGGACGCGACACGACCGGGCTGCCGATGTACGCCGACCTGGCCAAGATGCCGCATCTGCTGATGGCGGGCGCCACGGGAACCGGCAAGTCGGTGGCGCTCAACACCTACATCGTTTCGATCCTCTGCAAGGCCACGCCGAACGACGTGCGCTTCATCATGATCGATCCGAAGATGCTCGAGCTGTCGCTCTACGAGGGCATCCCGCATCTGCTCGTGCCGGTGGTCACCGACGTCAAGAAGGCGGCCGCCGCGCTGGCCAACGTGATGCGCGAGATGGACCGGCGCTTCGAGCTGATGAAGGACAAGAAGGTCCGCAGCCTCGACGACTACAACAAGCGCATCGCCGAGGAGAAGGCGGCGGCGGAGGCGGCGGCCAAGCTCAAGCCGAAGAAGAAGGTCGTCGAGGTCGAGGAGGAGGACGAACAGGGAGAGGAGGCCGAGACGGTGGCTCCCAAGGAAGCCGCCTTGCAGCACGAGCACCTGCCGCGCGTGGTCGTCATCATCGACGAGCTGGCGGACCTGATGATGACGGTGGGGCGGGAGGTGGAGTCGGCCATCACGCGCCTGGCGCAGAAGGCGCGCGCAGCCGGAATTCACCTGATCGTTGCCACGCAGCGTCCCTCGGTCGACGTCATCACGGGTCTCATCAAGGCGAATTTCCCATCACGCATTTCCTTCCAGGTAACGTCGCGCCCCGACTCGCGCACGATCCTGGACACGGTCGGCGCCGACCGGCTGCTCGGCAATGGCGATGCGCTGTACATGGCGCCGGGCACCTCGTTCCTTCAGCGCCTGCATGGCGCGCTGATCACGGACCTGGAGATCAAGGACATCGTCGACTTCCTGCGACGCCAGGGCGCGCCCGAGTACCAGATGGACATGCTGGAGACCGCGGCCGGCGAGGCGGGCGAGGAGGAAGGCGAGGAATTCTTCGACGAGCTCTACGATCGCTCGGTCGAGCTCGTCACCCAGCACCAGCAGGGCTCCACCTCCTGGCTGCAGCGCAAGCTCGGCATCGGCTACAACCGCGCCGCCCGCATCATCGAGCAGATGGAGCGCGAAGGCGTCGTCGGCCCTCCCGACGGCGCCAAGCCCCGAAAGGTTCTGGCCCAGGCGCTGTAGAGGCGGATCGGCTCTGCCGCGCGGCCACCTGCATCGGCCGTCGAACCCTGACGCACGGCCCGGCCTCGCTGCACCTGCCGGCGGCGGAAGCGGCTGCGCGCGTCTCGGGAAGCAATCGACGGTGTCCTCTGCTAGACGGGCGGCCGTGACCCCGGCCAAACTCGCTCGTCTTTCGCTGGTTGCACTGCTGTCCGCACCGCCGGCGTTGGCGCAGGAGGCGGCGCCGGCCAAGCCAGCTCCGACCGTCAAAACGGCGCCGCCGGCCAAGGTGAAGAGCGCGCCGGCGCAGCAGAAGAGCGGCGGCGAGAAGAACGCGCCGGCGGAGCAGAAGCCTGCCGACAAGTCGGCGCCGGCGGCAGCAAGCTCCAATGACAACATCAAAAAGGCTGCCGAGGCCGCTGCCAGGGCCGCCGCCAGGCTCAACCCGAACGCCTCCGACCCGGAAGCCGAGAAGATCTGGCGTGCGTACGAGCAGCGCTGGGCCGAAACCGAGGACTACGCGGCCGGCTTTCGCCAGATCATCGAAGTGGCCGACGTCGGCACCAAGGTCGAGAGCGCCGGCCGGTTCTTCTTCGCCAAGCCCGATCTGGTTCGCTGGGAGTATACGGAGGGGCCGCCACAGACGGTTGTCGGAGACGGTCAGACGATCTGGCTGTATCAGCCCGATCTCGAACAGGTGTACAAGATTCCCTACTCGAAGGCGTTCGGGCGCGGCGGGCTGGTCGCGCTGCTTGCCGGTCGCAAGGGCGTGGCCGAGCGGTACGTCGCAACGCTGAAACGCCCCGATCCGGCAACGGTGCTCATTCATCTCAAGCCCCGCGAGCAGGGCCATGAGGATCTCGAGGTGAAGCTGGATGCGCAGACGTTCGATCTGCAGGCGGTGACGGTTCGTGACGCTGCCGGATCGGTGACGCAGATGACGTTCGCGGAGCCGCAGCGAAATCGCGGCAGCGACAAGGCGCATTTCCTGTTCACGCCGCCGTCGGGTGTCGACGTGATCACCGACCCTCAGCCTGGGTTCTGAAGCTGGATGGGCGGATTGGCCGCTCGCGTCCGCGCATAGCGCCCCATCTGCTGCGTTGTCGGCGAGATCGCTCGCTGCAGCGTACGGGAAGTACGCTTCCGCTCGCACTACTCGCCTCCGCCTTGCATCTGGGGCACTCTGCGCGGCCGCGCCTGGGCGGGCGGGGCGAGAATTTTCGGAAAGGATTGCAGCACGATGCCGTCGTTTGATGTGGTTTCGAAGATCAACTGGCACGAAGTCGACAACGCTCTCGGGCAGGCGGTCAAGGAGGTGGGGCAGCGCTTCGACTTCAAGAACTCGGACACCAGGATCGAGCTGGTCAAGCAGGAGGCGTTTCAGATCGAGTCGTCCGACGACTTCCACGTGAAGGCCTCGCTCGAGGTTCTCGAGGGCAAGCTGGCCAAGCGAGGGATCTCGCTGGCCGTGCTGGACCGCGGACCCATCGAGCCGGCCGGCGGCGCTCGCGCCCGTCAGAAGATCAAGCTCAAGGCCGGCATCGATGCCGAGACCGCCAAGAAGATCGTCAAGGACATCAAGGCAACGAAGATGAAGGTGCAGGTGGCGATCCAGGGCGACAGCCTGCGCGTCAGCGGCAAGAACCGCGACGATCTGCAGGAGGCCATTGCGTTCCTGAAGAAGAATGACTACGGCCAGCCGCTGCAGTTCGAGAATTTCCGCGACTGAGCGACGTCGCCTGCCAGCCGCATTCCGCCCGCAACATGAGCAAGAAACCGCAGATCCAGGACCCGACCGCATCGAGGAAGATCTTCCTTGCGAGGCTGGGGTGTCCGAAGAATCAGGTCGATGGGGAGCTGATGATCGGGCGGGCGCTGGCGCAGGGGCACGAGCTCGTCGACAGCCCCGACCAGGCCGACGTGCTGGTGGTCAACACGTGCGCGTTCATTCAGGAGGCGCGGCAGGAGTCGGTCGATACGATCCTGGAGCTGGCTCGCATCAAGGCGCGACAGGAAGGGCGGCGCCTGGTCGTCACCGGTTGCATGGCCGAGCGCTACGGCGCCGAGCTGACCGCATCCATTCCCGAGATCGATGCGATGGTGGGCACCGGAGCGCTCGACAGCTTCCCCGCGGCCATCGACAGCACCGGCGGCGTCATCTTTCGCGGCGACAAGCATTATCTGCCGGCCGCGTGGATGGAGCGCAGGGTCACCGAGACCGACGGCTCGGCCTACCTCAAGGTCTCGGAGGGATGCGATCACGAGTGCTCGTTCTGCGTCATCCCGTCCTTTCGCGGCAGACACGAGAGCCGCACGATCGACGACGTGGCGGCCGAGGCCGAGCGGCTTGCCGGGGCCGGCATCGTCGAGCTCAACCTGATCGCGCAGGACCTGTCGGCCTACGGACGTGACCGCGGCCTCAAGGACGGCCTTGCGCAGCTCCTGTGGCGGCTCGGCCGCGTGGCGGGGCTGGAGCGCGTGCGCTGCTTCTATCTCTACCCGAGCACGCTCACCGACTCGGCCCTCGATGCCATCGCCAACGTCGGGAACGTCGTGCCGTATATCGACATTCCGCTGCAGCACGCCGACGGCGAAATCCTGCGCCGGATGCGCCGCCACAGGGACACCGGGCAGGTGCGACGCATTCTCGAACGGATCCGCGAGCGCGTGCCCGGGGCTGCCATCCGCACCTCCTTCATCGTCGGATTTCCCGGCGAGACCGAAGAAGCTTTCGGTCGTCTGTGCGATTTCGTTACCGAATCGCGCTTCCATCGCATCGGCGTCTTCACCTACTCGCCCGAAGAGGGCAGTGCTGCGTTCGATCTGCCCGACCCCGTCGATGCTCAGGTTGCCGAATATCGGCGCGACGCGCTTCTGGCCCTGCAAGAGCCCATCAGCGCGGGTTGGCTTGCGGACGAAGTCGGACAGCGGCGGCGCGTTCTGGTGTGCGGTCGCGACGAGGATGGTCAGTGGTACGGCCGCACCGATCTGCAGGCGCCCGAGATCGACGGCGTGACGTTTCTTACGGAGCAGGTCGCGGAGCAGCGCGGGCGGCTCATCGACGTCGAGATCACCGGCAGCGACGGCTTCGATCTGTTCGGAAATGTTTCGCCTGCGGATTGACGGCGGCCAAGACCGTCATTAAGGTATCGCGCCTTTCGGGACAGGGAGTGCGCACGGCATGAGAAAACGCGACCGAGACAAGTTTCAGACCAAGCTCCTGGAGATGCGCAAAGAGATCATGCGCGTCATCAAGGACGACATGAAGGAAGGGCGCGAGGGCGAGGCCGGCGAAGGTCGCGACACGTACGATATCGCCAGCGACGAGCGCGATCGCGAGATCAACCTCCTGCTCGGCGACCGCGAGCGCAAGAAGCTTCAGCTCATCGACGATGCACTGGCGCGCATCGACTCGGGTGAGTATGGCGAGTGCGAGGAGTGCGGCGGTGAGATCGCGGCCGGACGCCTCGATGCCATGCCCTTCACCCGCCTGTGCGTGACCTGCCAGGACGAGTACGAGCAGGCGCAGCGCACGATGCACTCGGACGCCGGCGGCATCACGGCTCCCCGCCTGCCCGGCGCCGACGCCGAAGACGACAACTACTGATCTGCACGCTCGCGCCGGCCGGCGGCGCGAGCATCCTTTCCTCCTCAAACGATCGTGCCCACCGCCTCCCTGCGCAGCCACGCCCTGGCCGCCTGGCATGCTGGGCTTGCGGCCGTCGATGCACGAGCGGCAACCGCGCGTGCGCTTTCGGCCCGCGCTGATCTGTCGCCGTCCGATCCGTCCACCTTGGTCGTGGCCGCAGGCAAGGCCGCCGTTTCGATGATGCGCGGCGCGCTTCCCGTGGCGCGCGGAATCGTGCTGGCGCCGCCCGAGGTGCCCGCCGGCGATCTTCCGCCGGCGGTGACGGTGCTGCGCGGCGGACATCCGGCCCCGACGCGCGAAGGGATCGAGTCCTCGCTGGCGATCCTCGAAGCCGTGCGGGGCTTGCGCCAAGGCCAAACGCTCCTGTTCCTGTTGTCCGGCGGCGCCTCGGCTCTGCTGGAAGCGCCCAGCGACGATGTCGAGCCAGGCGATCTCATCGAGACGCACGGGCTCCTGGTCGGCAGCGGCGCCGACATCGGCGACATCAACCGCGTTCGCGCCTGCCTGTCGGCCGTCAAGGCCGGAGCGCTGCTGCGTGCGGCGGCCCCTGCACGCGTGGTCACGCTGGCCATCAGCGACGTGCGCGGCGACGATCCGGCCGTCATCGGATCGGGTCCGACGTTCCCGCAGCCGATCGACGCCAGCGCTGCGTGGCAGCTCGTGCAGGGCCTGGGGCTGCGGCTGCCGCGTTCGGTGCAGGCGCGCCTCGAGCGGCTCGCGCATCGGGTCCAGGACCACGACGCGGCCGTGCGCGCGCACGGCGACGTCGACTACCGGATCATCGCGTGCGCAGCCGATGCCGCCGGCGCCGCAGGCCGGGCGCTCCAGGCCGACGGCTACCGCGTGACGCAGCTCGAGCTTGCGGGCTCCACCGAAGAGGCCGCCGCAAGAATCGCCGCCGCTCTTTCGCCGCTCCAGGCCGCGGGTGCGGCGGCGGCCATCGTGGCGGCGGGAGAGACGCTCGTTCGGCTGCCGCAGGGCGCGGCGGGTCGCGGCGGCCGCAACCTCGATCTTGCCGCGCGTCTTGCCATCGCGATGGGGGAGCACGCGCAGAGGCAGGTCGCCGTCGTCTGCGCCGGCACCGATGGACGCGACGGCTCCAGCACTGCCGCCGGCGGCGTCGTCGATACGCGAACTGCCGCGCGTGCAGCCGCCGCCGGCCGCGACCTTCGGCGCGCGCTGGCAGCCTTCGATACCGAGCCGGCTCTCGCGGCCGCCGATGCCCTGCTCGTCACCGGCCCCACCGGCACCAACGTCGGCGACCTGCTCGTTGCCGTCACCGGCGCGGGCCCGCAGCCTGCGGCCGTCGAGAGAATTCGAGGCGCACGCGGCCCGGGTTCGTGCTAAGGCTCCCGGGATGTCGGCGGCAGCGGACAAGGCGTATCTGAGCGAGATCTTCGCGTCGTTTCAGGGCGAGGGCTCGCGCGTAGGACAGCGTCACCTGTTCGTGCGCTTTGCCGGCTGCAACATCCGCTGTCGCTGGTGCGACACTCCCGCCTCGCTCGTGCGCACGCCGGCCTGCAGCGTCGATTATCCCGGCGGCGAGCACACCCAGCTCGACAACCCCGTCTCCTGGAAGGATCTGGCGGCGATCATCGACCGCTGCTGCAAGGAAGACCCGACGATCGCCATGATCGCCATCACCGGCGGCGAGCCGATGGTGCAGAGCGCGTTCCTTTCCCATTGGCTCTCGTGCGCGCCGCCGCCGGTGCCATGCCTGCTCGAGACCAACGCGATGCTCGTGCACGGCCTGTCTTCGGTGCTGCCGCGCATCGCGCTGGTCTCGGCGGACGTCAAGCTGCCGTCCAACAGCGGTGAGGGCGAGCTCTGGGACCGCCACCGCGCATTCCTCGAGGGCTGCCGCGGCACCGAGCTGTACGTGAAGATGCCGGTGGATGCGGCAACCGATGCGGCCGAGGTCGAGCGCGCCGCGCGCCTGGTCGCCGAATGCGCGCCGGAGGCCACGCTGTTCGTGCAGCCCATCACCGCGCCCGACACGCCGCAGTGGCAGATCGATTCGGCTCGTCTGGCCGAGTTGGCCGCCGTCGCCGCGACGGTCGTGGCGGACACGCGCGTCCTTCCGCAGATGCACAAGCTGGTCGGCGTGCGATGACGACCCACGCCTCCCCGGTCCAATACCGCGAAGTGACGTGGCGCCTGCTCGGCAGCGAGCTGTTCGACGTCTGCATCATCGGCGGCGGCATCAACGGTGCGGCCGTGGCGCGCGATGCAGTGCTGCGCGGCATGACGGTGGCGCTGCTCGAATCGAACGATTTCGCCTCCGGCACCAGCAGCCGCTCCAGCAAGCTCGTGCACGGCGGCGTGCGCTACCTGCAGCAGGGCGACGTCGCGCTCGTGCTCGAGTCGTGCCGCGAGCGCGATCTGCTGCGCACGCGCATCGCGCCGCACCTGGTGCGCGCGCAGCGCTTCGTCTTTCCGATCTACGACGACGACTCGGTGCCGGTCTGGCAGCTTCGCATCGGCCTGACGATGTACGATCTGCTGGCCGGCTTTCAGAACCTGCAGCGCCACAAGCCGCTGAGCGCGGCTCAGCTGCGCGAGCGCGAGCCGGCGCTGGCCACCCACGGCCTGCGCGGCGGCGCGCTCTACTACGACTGCTGGACCGATGATGCGCGCCTGACGCTGGAGACGGCGCTGGCCGCTCGCGCCGCAGGCGCTGCGGTGCTCAATCACGCGCAGGTCGTCGCATTCGACAAGGATGCCACCGGACGCCTGACGGCAGCCTGCGTCCTGGATCGCCTCAGCGGCGAGTCGGTGACGGTGCGCGCGCGCTCGTTCATCAACGTCGCCGGGCCCTGGCTCGATCACGTCCGCCGCATGGACGATCCCGGCGCGCCGCCGCGGCTGCGGCTGACCAAGGGCGTGCACGCCGTCTTCGACCGATCGCGCATCGGCAACAACGACGCGATCGTCATGCGCGGCGTCGACGGCCGCGTCATGTTCGCGATCCCCTGGCAGAGCCAGACCGTGGTGGGCACCACCGATACGTTCTACAGCGGCGACCCGGGCGACGTGCGTGCCGATGGCGACGACGTCGACTACATCCTGGCTGCCGTCGCGCGGACCTTCCCCGGCGCCAACGCCACCGCGCGGCACATCATCAGCACGTATGCCGGGCTGCGGCCGCTGGTCGCGCCCGAGGATGAGCGCTCGGCTTCCGACGTCAGCCGCGAAGATCAGATCTTCGAGAGCCCCTCCGGGCTGATCTCGCTCGGCGGCGGCAAGCTGACCACGCACCGGCACGTGGCCGAGATCCTCGTCGATCATGCGGCCGAGCGCGTCGGGCGCCGCGTCGGACGCTGCCGCACGGCCGACGTGCCGCTTCCGGGCGCGGTCGGTGTGGAGCCGGGCGAGGCGCTCCCCGATACGCCCGAGACGCGCGAGGAACACATCCGTACGCGCTACGGCGCTCTTTGCGGCGAGGTCGCCGCGCTGGTTCGCGAGGACGAGCGGCTCGGGCATCCGCTGGCGGGCGATCTTCCCGACCTTCTGGCGGAGGTCGTGCACGCCGCCGATTACGAGATGGCATGCACGCTCGAGGACGCGCTGCTGCGCCGCATGCACGTCGGCCTTCGCAGCAGGGAGCGCAGCGATGTCCTTCGCCTGGCAGCCGAGGTCATGGGCCGGCGCCTGGGATGGGACGCGGCACGCACGCAGCAGGAGATCGAGCGCTGCCAAGAGAGGCTGCGTCTGGACAGCGAAGGCTTCACGAGCCGCATCGACGAGCGCGAGGGAACCGCCTCGATGAGCCATCGCGAAGACGCGCCCGATGCTGCACCGAGTGCGGCAAACACCTGATTCCGCACCCGAAACGAACCACCGCCGGGCCTCGATCCGGAAAAAAAATCTTGACTTTGCCGTGGGCCGCCGACATACCCCCGGGCGCTGGTTTTTTCTGCTGTGGTCCCACGCAGCAATCGAGCCCCGGATGCCGCTGCAATCGTTAGGTCTGGACAAGAAAGCCCTCGGCGACATCGCCGCCGAGTATGGGCTCGGCAAGATCGGCCCGACCAGCGCGGCCATCCCGGAGTGGGGCAGCAAGCGCTACATCCTCGAGGTCAGCAAGACCAACTACGAGCTGCAGGTGCGCTCGCTCGAAGACGAGTTCGATCTGCGTCGCGAGCTCGAGCTGCTCATGTTCCTCGAGAAGCATTCCTTCCCGAGCCCGCGCCCGGTCAGTGATCGTCGCGGGCGCCAGTTCATCGAGCGTGAGGGACACTACCTCGTCCTCTACAAGATGCCGCTCGGCAAGCAGGCCGTCGGCGATCAGCTCAGTCTGAAGGCCGTGCACAGCATGGGGCGGGTCCTTGGCCAGCTCCACATGGTCGGGCGCGGCTACAAGAAGGCGATCGACAACCGCTTCGGCTTCGACCGCATCTTCGAAGCATACGCCGCCGTGCGCCGGCGCATCCCGCCGTACTTCAAGAAGATCATCCGCACGCTCGACGAGGAGACCGAGTACCTCGGGAACTACCTCGAGACCAAGCTTCCCAAGGGCATCATCCACGGCACCGTGCACTGCTACGGCATCCTGGTGCGCGGCGATCAGGTGGTGTGCCTCGGCGACTTCGATGCGGCCTGCCGCGGCAAGTACGTCTTCGACCTGGCCACGGCCGTCAACGCGATGTGCTTCGTCGAGGGTGGCTATTCGCTCGAGCGCTTCGAGGCGCTGATGGCGGGCTACGAGTCGCTGCGCACGCTGTCGCTGGCCGAGTGGGACAGCTTCCCCAACGAGCTGCGTTTTGCGGCGCTGCGGTTCGCCGTCACGCGCCTGTGCGAGTTCTTCGAAGGCGAGCCCGACGAGCAGAACCGCATCAACACCGACTTCCGCGAGTACCTCGATCGCCTGCGGGTGCTTCGTCGCGAGAAGGAAGGCGGCATGGAAGGGCTGCTCATGGCGATGGCCACCGGCTACGACTACCGCAAGTACCAGCGCGTCAAGTCGGGCGACTACGAGGGCGACGAGGAAGGCGCGGAGGACATGGTCGGCGAGGCCGAGGAAGCCGAGGATCTCGAGGAAGACATCGGCGGGGACGACTTCGACGAAATCGACGACAACGAGGACTGACGTGGCCGAGTCCGACGAGCAGAAGAGCGGGCGCAAGGCCGTCGAACACGACGCCGGCGACGGCGAGCAGAACGTCCGCAACATCCTCACTCTTCTCGGCGAGGATCCCGATCGCGAAGGTCTCAAGAAGACCCCGGCCCGCGTCCTGCGCGCGCTGAAGTTCCTGACCAAGGGCTACGACGAAGATCCCCGCGCCATCATCGGGGACGCGATGTTCACCGAGAGCTACTCGGAGATGATCATCGTCAAGGACATCGACTTCTTCTCGATGTGCGAGCACCACATGCTGCCCTTCTTCGGGCGCGTGCACGTCGCCTACATCCCCGACGGCAAGATCGTCGGCATTTCCAAGATCGCGCGCATGGTCGAGACGTATGCGCGCCGCCTGCAGGTGCAGGAGCGAATGACCGAGCAGATAGCCCAGACGATCAGCGAGATGCTCAATGCCACGGGCGTCGGCGTGGTCTGCGAGGCCGAGCACATGTGCATGCGCATGCGCGGCGTCGAGAAGCCCAATTCCGTCGTCGTCACCAGCGCACTGGTCGGCGTCTTCCAGAGCAGGGAGACGCGCCAGGAGTTCATGAACCTCATCGCGACCAAGATGAGGTAGCGCCTCGCCGGTGCGTAACGCCCGGCGTTAAATTGACATCCCGATCAGGCGGGAATACGTGATGCCGGGACTGCCCGAGGCTGACCCAGCCTGCTGCGGGTAATACGACTCCCACCCAGGCCTGTTCTCGAGTTGAAATGTTGAAGAAGTACCTGCTCGCGCCCGGCCCCACGGCCGTGCCGCATGAGGCGTTGCTCGCGATGGCGGCGCCGATGATCCACCACCGCACGCCGCAGTTCAGCGAGATCTTCCGCCAGGCGGCCGAGGGCTCGCGCAAGATGTTCGGCACCGAGCAGCCCGTCCTGATGCTGTCGTCGAGCGGCACGGGGGCGATGGAAGCGGCCATCACCAACACGCTCAGCCCCGGCGACACGGTGCTGGTGGTCAACGGCGGCAAGTTCGGCGAGCGCTGGATGGAGATCGCCCGCACCTACGGCCTCGGCGTCGTCGAGGTTCCGGTCGAGTGGGGCTACGCGGTGACGCAGGAGCAGGTGGCCGACGCGCTCAAGGCCAACCCGGGCGCCCGCGCCGTTCTCATGCAGCACAGCGAAACCTCCACCACGGCCATCCATCCGGTGGAGAAGGTCGCCGAGCTGACACGCAACACCGATGTTCTGCTGATCGTCGACGGCATCACCTCGGTCGGCGTGGTCGACTGTCCGATGGACGCCACCGGCATCGACGTCCTGGTCACGGGCTCGCAGAAGGCGATGATGCTGCCTCCGGGCCTGGCCCTGATCGCGCTGAGCGAGAAGGCGTGGGCCGCCAGCAAGGCTTCGAAGCTGCCGCGCTACTATTTCGACCTGGCCAAGGAGCGCAAGAACCTGGCCGACAACACCACGGCCTACACGCCGGCGGTGACGCTGATCCTGGGCCTCAAGGCCGTCTACGATCTCATCGATGGCGAGGGAGGCTGGCCCGAGGTCTATCGCCGCCATCAGGTGCTGGCCGAGGCCACGCGCCGGGGCGTGGAGGCGGCGGGGCTGAAGCTGCTGGCTCCCACCGCGCCCAGCCCTGCGACGACGGGGGTCTGGGTGCCCGAGGGCGTCGACGGCGGCAAGCTGACCAAGCACCTGCGCGACACCATGGGCGTGACCGTGGCCGGAGGGCAGGGCAAGCTCAAGGGCAAGATCTTCCGTCTCGCCCACATCGGATACGCCGACACCTTCGATGTCATCGTCGGGCTGGCGGCAGTGGAAATGGCCCTCAGACACTTCGGCGTCGACCTCGCCTTCGGACGCGGACCGGCGGCGGCGCAGGAAGTGCTTCTCCAGATGTACAAGAAGTAACGACGTGGCACGCATCCTCGTTTCCGACAAGCTCGACAAGCAGGGCCTCGACATCCTTCTGTCCACGCCCGGCGTGGAGATCGACGACAAGCCCGGACTTCCGGCCGATGAGCTCGAGAAGATCATCGGCAACTACGACGGCCTCGTGATCCGCAGCGGCACCAAGGTGACGGCCAGGCTGCTGGAGGCTGCAACCAGTCTTCGCGTCATCGGCCGCGCCGGCATCGGCGTCGACAACGTGGACGTGGAAGCCGCCAGCAAGCGCGGCGTCATCGTCATGAACACGCCCGGCGGCAACAACGTCACCACCGCCGAGCACACGATTTCGATGATGCTGGCGCTGGCACGCCACATTCCGCAGGCGAACGCGACGCTGAAAGCGGGCCAGTGGAAGCGCAACGACTTCGTCGGCACCGAGATCTGCGGCAAGACGCTCGGCGTGGTCGGCATGGGCAACATCGGCTCCATCGTCGCCGAGCGCGCCAAGGGCCTGTCGATGAAGGTGATCGCGTACGATCCGTTCATCACCGAGGAGGCCGCGGCGCGTGCCAACATCGAGCTGGTGACGCTGGATGCGCTCTTCTCGCGCGCCGACTTCATCTCGGTGCACACGCCGCTGACTCCCGAGACGCGCGGCCTGATCGGCACGCGCGCCTTCGGCCTGATGAAGAAGGGCGCGCGCCTCATCAACTGCGCGCGCGGCGGCATCGTCGACGAGGATGCGCTGCTGGCCGCGCTGGAATCGGGGCAGATCGCCGGCGCCGCGCTCGACGTGTTCGCCGAGGAGCCGCCGCCGGCGAATCACCCGCTCGTCATGCATCCGCGCGTCGTGGCCACGCCGCATCTCGGCGCCAGCACGGGCGAGGCGCAGCTCAACGTCGCCATCGCGGTGGCCGAGCAGATCCGCGACTTCTTCCTCGACGGCACCATTCGCAATGCCGTCAACGTGCCGTCGATGTCGGCGGAGATGGCCGGGCTGATGGCGCCGTACATCACGCTGGCCGAGAAGATCGGCAGCCTGCATGCGCAGATCGCCAAGCGTGTGCCGACCGAGGTGCGCATCGAGTACAACGGCGACGTCGCCGAGCTCGACATCCGTCCCGTCAATGCCGCCGTGCTCAAGGGGCTGCTCGCGCACGTCCTGGACATGCCGCTGAACGCGATCAACGCGCCGTTCCTTGCCAAGGAGCGAGGCGTCAAGATCGTCGAGGTTCGCAACCGAGACGCCAAGAATTTCACGAGCTCGGTGCGCGTGACGTTCAGTGGTCCCGGCTCCAAGCAGGTGATCGAAGGCGCCGTCTTCGGCGGCAAGATCACGCGCCTGGTGCGCTTCGACGACTTCTTCCTGGAGGCGACGCCGGAAGGCTACATCCTGATCCTGCACAACCGCGACGTCCCCGGCGTGGTCGGACGCCTGGGCACGTTCCTGGGCAAGCACGGCATCAACATCGCCGGGCTGGTGCTGGGGCGCACGGGCTCGGAGGCCGTCTCATTCTTCACGGTCGACTCGCCGCTCAACGCGGCGCAGCTCGAGGAGCTTCGCGGCCTGCAGGACATCACCAGCGCACAGATGGTGCGCCTGTAGAGTGGTGAAAGCCGCACCCAGGACCGTCGTCGTCGTCGGCCTTCAGTGGGGCGACGAAGGCAAGGGCAAGATCGTCGACCTGCTGTCGGGCAAGGCCGACATCGTCGTCCGCTTCCAGGGCGGCAACAACGCCGGCCACACCCTGGTCGTGGACGGGCAGCAGACCGTGCTGCACCTGGTGCCGTCGGGCGCGCTCCACGAGAAGACGACGTGCGTGATCGGCGGCGGCGTGGTCGTCGATCCCACGGTCCTCGTGCGCGAGATCGACGCGCTGCAGGCGCGCGGCTTTCTCAAGGGCTCGCGCTCGCTGTTCATCAGCCAGGAAGCGCACGTCATCCTGCCCTACCACAAGGCCATCGATCAGGCGCGCGAGCGCAAGCGCGGCAAAGGGATGATCGGGACCACCGGCCGCGGCATCGGGCCCGCGTACGAGGACAAGTACGCGCGCACCGGAATCCGCATGGCCGATCTTTGCCGGCCCGAGCACTTCTCGCAGCGCCTGCACGAGATCCTGCAGGACAAGAACGACTACCTGCACGCGATCCTGGCGCAGGACCGCCTCGACTTCGATGGCATGATCGCCGAGCTGCTCGAGTGCGGGCGGCGCCTGGCGCCTCTGGTCACCGACACCTCCGCGCTGGTGGATGCCGAGATTCGCGCCGGCAAGCACGTGCTGTTCGAGGGCGCGCAGGGATTGCTGCTCGACGTCGATCACGGAACGTATCCGTACGTCACCTCCTCCAACACCGGCTCGGGCGCGGTCTGCAACGGCGCCGGCATCGCGCCCAAGCTGATCGGAAACGTCGTCGGCATCTCCAAGGCCTACACGACGCGCGTGGGCAGCGGGCCCTTTCCGACCGAGCTCACCGACGCGCTCGGCGATCACCTCCGCAACGAGGGCGGCGAGTTCGGCGCCACCACCGGCCGGCCGCGCCGCTGCGGCTGGTTCGACGCCATCGTGGTGCGCAAGGGCGTGCGCTTGTCCGGCGTCGACGCGATCGCGCTGACCAAGCTCGACGTGCTGACGGGAATCGATCCGCTGCGCGTGTGCATCGGCTATCGACTGGACGGCAAGCCGACCTACGCGGTGCCGGCGCTGACCGAGGATTTCGAGCGGGTGGAGCCGGTCTACGAGGATCTGCCGGGCTGGCACGAGCCCATCACCAACGCGCGAACGGTCGATGAGCTGCCCGCCAACGCGCGCGCCTACGTGCGGCGCCTCGAAGAGCTCGTTGGCGTTCCGGTCGGCATTCTCTCGACCGGGCCGGGGCGCGAGCAGACGATGATCCTGACCGACCCGTTCGCCTGATCCGACGAGCGCACGCAGCGTGCCGTGTCCCGTCAGTAGCCTGCAGGCACGCCGCCCTTGCGCGAGTCGCTGGCCGCGCGCACCACGCGCCGGCCGTCCATGCCGACGGCCTCCACGGCGGTCACCGACGCCTTCGACGTCAGCGGCATGAGCTTGTGCCCGAGCCGGCGCAGGGACTCTTCCTGCGCATCCTCGACCGCCGGTTCGACCATGAGCAGCTCGGGCATCCACTGATGATGCACGCGCGGAGCGTCGACGGCCGCGCCGATGGTGCGGTCGAACTCGAGCACGCCCAGGAGCGTCTGCAGCGTGCTCGTGATGATGAGCGGGCCACCCGAGCCGCCGGCCACGATGCGCACGCGGTCGTCCTTCAGCACGATCGTCGGGGTCATGCTCGAGAGCGGACGCTTGCCGGGCGCGATCGCGTTGGCCTCGCTTCCGACCAGACCGAACGCGTTGGGAACTCCGGGCTGCGCCGAGAAGTCGTCCATCGTGTTGTTGAGGATGATGTCGTAGCCCGGCACCGAGACCATGCTGCCGAAGGCGGTGTTGACGCTGGTGGTCAGCGCCGCCGCGCCGCCGTCGGCGTCGATGACCGAGATGTTGCTCGTTCCGGCATCGCTTGCCGCCTGCACCGGCGGCGCCAGCTCGCGTGACGGGACGACCGCGTCGGGCTTGAGGCGCCGCCTCACACCCTCGGCGTGCTCGCGCGACAGAAGCCGCGCCAGCGGCACCGGCACGAAATCGGAGTCTCCGTAAAAGATGGCGCGGTCGGCGAAAACCGCCTTGCACGTCTCCGCCAGCAGATGCAGGTAGCCGGCGCTGCCCTGCCCGAGCTTTCGCAGATCGAACCCTTCGAGCACGGCCAGCGCCTGGGCCAGCACGCCGCCGCCCGAGCTCGGCGGCGGCATCGTGACGATGGTCGCACCGCGAAACTGCGCGCGCACCGGCTCGCGCTCGCGCACCTTGTAGGAGGCCAGGTCGGCGCCAGTCAGAATGCCGCCGCGCGCGGCGGCCGCCTCGACGACGGCGGCGGCCACTTCGCCGCCGTAGAACGGCTCGGAGCCGCTGGTGGCGAGCTTCTCGATTGTGGCCGCCAGCTGCGGCCTCTTCAGCGTCTCGCCGGCGCGCACCGGGCTGCCGTCCTCTTGCAGAAAGACGCGCGCGAGCCCCGGGTCGGCGGCCAGCTGGGCCTTCTGCGCTTCGATCATGCCGGCCAGGTGCGCTTCGACGACGAAGCCGTCGCGCGCCAGCCGAATCGCCGGCTCGGCCACCTTGGCCAGCGGCAGCCTGCCGTGCCGCTCGATGGCCAGCGCCAGCCCTGCAGGCTCGCCGGGAACCGCCACGGCAAGGCCGCCGATCTTGCTGGCGGCTGCATCCACCTTGCCGGTATCGTCGACGTACATGTCGCGCCGTGAGGCGGCCGGCGCCGCCTCGCGAAAATCCAGGACGATGGCTGCGCCGCGGCGCGCATCCCACGCAACGAGGAAGCCGCCGCCGCCGAGGCCGGACGAGGATGGATTGACCACGCCCGTTGCCAGAGCCGCCGCCACCGCCGCATCCACTGCATTGCCGCCGGCCTTCAGGATCTCCACGCCCGCCTCGGAGGCGAGGCGATGCTCGGCGGCCACCGCCCCGTGCTCGGCCTCGACGGTCGCCGCCACGCAGGGCACGGCGCTGAGCAGACTCAGACAGCAGGCGGACAACACGAGACGCGCCGTTGCGTGCATGGCCGTTAGCTACACGGAAAGCCCGCAGCGCGCCACGAGGCTTGCACTGAAAGCATCAGGGACGTATGCGCGCGGCACGGTGCAGGAGCCGGTCGAAAAGAAGTTCTACCTGGAAGACTTTCGCAATCGTGCGATCCTCTTCCACGTCGACGATGCGCGAGAGCTGGAAGCGGTGGCGGGCGACGTCCTGGCCGACCTCATCGACAACCCGACGCTGGTCATCGTCGTGGCGCGCCATTTCGCGCGCAAGAGACGCCCGGTTCGCGTTCGCCAGCGCGACGTCAAACGCGATCCGGGGGCGCTGGTTCCCGTCAGCGCGCGCCTCTTCGACGAGGACCGCGTGGACGTGCAGCGGCCTCGCGGGCTGTTCGGCGCGCGCGCGCTGGCGTTCTCGACGCTGCTGGCCTGCCGGCTCGGCGTCAGCAAAATGGTCGTCATCGATCCGCGTGGCGGCCTGGAAGGTCCGAGCGGCACGCGCTCGTTCGTGCACGCGGCCACGCTGGCGCGCCTGTGCCGATCCGGCGAGGACGTCGACGAATGGACCAGCGGCGAGCTGAGCGAGCTCCTGAGCGCGCTGCGACACGGCGTCGATGCGGTCAACCTCTGCACGCTCGAAGGCCTGGGCGAGGAGCTGTTCACCTACCAGGGCTCGGGCACGCTGCTGACCACCGAGGAGTACTGCACGGTCGCGCCCCTGGGCGTCGAGCATTTCCGGGAGGCCGAGCGCCTGCTGACGCGCGGGGAGCGCGAGGGCTTCCTGCTCGAGCGCACCGAGGAGCAGCGGCTCGAGCTTCTGCTGACCGGCTACGGCGCCTGGTTCGGAGGCACGCGCCTGGCCGGCGTCTGCGGCCTCGAGACCAATGACTACGCTCGCCAGAGGATCGGCGAGATCGTCGGCCTCTACACCATCACGCGTTTCCAGGGCGAGGGCGTGGGCGTCCGGATGGTCGAGTTCCTGGTCGACGTGGCGCGCCAGCGGCGCCTCAAGGGCCTGTTCGCCGCGACCTCCAGCCTGCGCGCCGCGGCATTCTTCCAGCGCCTCGGCTTCGAGCCGAGCACGCCCGAGCGCGTTCCCAAAGTGAAATGGGCCGGCCGACGCGGGCCCCTGCCGCTGGTGTTCTGGCGCGACCTGTAGAAAGGACCATGGCCATGGCGGGATATCTCAAGGGACTCGGCATTCTCCTGTGCGTGCTCGGCGTGCTGGGGACGGTGTACTGCGGCTGGGGCGTCTGGACCGACGAGGCCTACTACAAGGCTGCCCTGGCGATGGAGAAGTACCCGAACAACGTCCTGTACACGACCGAGCTGAAGATGGCCGAGCCGCGTCACATGCTCCTGCTCGCTGGCACGTTCGCCTCGGCGCCGATCGGCATCATTCTCGGGAGCATCTGCATCGGAATCTCGACGATCCTTGCCCGCCTCGGCGACGGCAGCGGACGCCGATAGCGCCCGATCTGCCGCGTTGCGCATCCCGTGCTCGCTCCGGCGGGCTTCGCGCCGTCCACGCCGTCGCGTGCTGCGCGCGTGCATGTCGGGCGTTGTGGGCGCCGGCGCACAGACGAACCCCCGCCTTGACCTCCGGCAGGTCGGCTGGCACTTTGAATCGTCGGTCGAGCTGTGTGGTGGGCGTGACGGGCGCCTGGTGGTGGAGTGGTTGCGGCGGAAGGGGCTCGCTTCTCATGAAAAAGTTCATCGCTTTGTTGGCGGCCGGTGCGCTCGCGACCGGCTCGTCTGCTTTGGCACAGGCCGATGAAGGCGGACCCAACCTGACCTTCGGCGCCTCGACGTCGTTCACCTTCGACTTCAACGATCCCGACCGGCCGCCGGGGCTGGCGGTGCAGCCGCAGAACGAGCGGCTGTACGCGAACATCGAGTCGGAGGAGTCGTTCAACATCGACCTGGTGCAGCTCGGCGTCAGCGGCACGCGCGGGCCGGTCAGCTACGGCGCCAAGGTCGACTTCGGCGACCTGGCCCGCTTCACCGGCGATGACGACGACGGCGACATCGGGCTGCAGGAGCTGTTCCTGGCCATCGACACCGGCTTCGTCACGGTCTCGGCGGGGCGCGTGCCCACGCCCATCGGCTACGAATCGCTGGAGCCGTGGTCGATCCCCAACATCAGCCATTCGCGCGCCTGGCTCTTCCAGCCCGTCAATCACGATGGGCTGGCGGTGTCGGGCGAGGTGGGGAACTTCTCGGGCATGATCGGCGTCGTCAACGGCTTTGCCGTCAACGATCCGGTCGGCAACAACATCGACGACGAGTACGGCATCATCGGCTATGTCGGCGCCGGAATCGCCGACACCAACCTGCGACTGTCGGGCATCTACAGCGAGGAGAGCGACCAGGCCGAGTTCATCGAGCTGAACCTGGTCGTCAGCGGCAACGTCGACCGCTTCCGCTATGGCGCCGAGACGACCTGGCTGGACGTGGAGACCGACGATCCGTTCGCACCGACGCCCCCTTTTCCGGCCCCGGTCCCCGATTCGCGCGTCTGGGACGTCACCGGCTACTTCGGCGGGACCTGGAGCGGCTTCAGCCTGGACCTGCGCCTGTCCTACACGCACGAGAACGACACCGACGCGACGCGCGCCGGCGCCACCGCCAACACCGGCATCTGGAGCGTGACCTCGACCGGCGGCTACGAGATCACCGATGGCGTCGTGTTCCGGGCCGAATACCGCGTCGACGTGGCCAGCGACGACGTCTTTCTCGACGAGGACGCGCCCAACGAGGACGTCGACCACGTCATCCAGGCCCAGCTCATGTGGACGCCCGCCATCGGCGACTGACCGCGTGGCCGCCGCGTCATTTCTCGATCAGAATCCGGATGTGGCCGCCCGCCCGCTCGACGGCCAGCACCACGTGCCCCTCGGCCTCGGCCGCCGCGGGCAGATCCCGCTCCGATCGAGGGTCGTCGACCAGGACCTCGAGGCAGGCGCGGGCCGGCAGGGCTTCCAGCGCCGTCTTCGCACGGGCCCAGTTTACCGGGCATTTCAGACCGCGAGCGTCGACCGTGAATTGGGCCGTCACCCGATGCGCCCTGAATGAGCGGTTCGGAGGCGCCCGCTCTGGCATCGCAAGTGAGCCCTTGCTAACCGGCTCCTCGGCTGGCTACCTATTAGTGTGGGGGAGGCGCCGGAGGGTGCCTTGCCATCCGCTGCTTTGAGTACTCGACAGAAGAGGAGAGTTTCCATGCGCGTCCAATCCCGTTTCCCCGTGGCGGCGCTGCTGGCCTGTACGCTCATCATGATGAGCGGAAGCCCGGCCGCTGCCCAGTTCGACGCGGCAGAATTAGCCTGCCGCGCCGCCGTCGCCAAGAACGGCACCAAATTGTCCAAGACCATTCTCAAGACGTTGGTCGGCTGCCACAAGGCGCGCGCCAAGGACGGCGCCCTTTCCGGCACCGACTGCAACGACATCGCCGTCGCCGACGCGGAGAAGGGGAAGGTTGCCGCCGCCGAGGCCAAGCTGACCGAGGCCCTGGCCGGCGCGAGCAGCAAGTGCGCGACCGTCGGGGATCCTTCCAACGTCCTCTACAACGAGTGCCCGGCGCCGTGCGCCGATAGCATCGACGACTTCTCCGACGTTGCTGCCTGCGTCATTTGCCTGGCGCGCGCCAATGCCGAAGGCTTCAGCGAGGAGACTCAAGGCACGCCCATGTCGCCGCTCAGCGGCGACTCGGCCAAGTGCCAGGCAGCGATCGGCAAGGCGGGATCCAAGCTCTACGACACCGTCCTCAAGGACGTGACCAAGTGCCAGGCCACCGCCGAGAAGCTCGGCGAAGACACCGTGACCAACTGCACGCAGACCTCCTTCCCCAGCACGAAGGTGATGGACGCGCAAGACGCGACCTACTCGGCCATTGCCGACGCCTGTGCCTTCGCAACCTTCTCCGACCTCGATTCGTGCGGCAACGGCAACGCTGCGGTGGCCCAGTGCGTAATCGACGCCGCCATCGCCGACGGCCAGGAGATCGTCACGCAGTTCCTGCAGCTCGGCGCGGGCAGCACGACGACGACCGAGAGTCCCACGACGACCACCGAGGGGCCGACCACGACCACGACGCTGCCGCCCACCGAGAGCCACCCGCAGTGCCCGGATCTCGGCCAGCTCGTGCTGTACTCGCAGGTCGTCGACAACGATTTCTGCGACGACGACGCCGATTGCGGCGGCGAGCCGTTCTTCTGCAACCTGTCGCTCAACAAGTGCTCCACCGTCACCGAGCTCGACAGCGGCTGGACCGGTCTGGCGCACGACTCCGACATCAACAACAACGTGCTGACGCGCGCCCGCCTGATCTGCGCCGGCCCGCCCAGCCCCGGCTGCGGCCAGTGCATCGTGGACGGAATCGATCCTTCGCCCGGCAACTGCCGGTGCAGCAACAACACGCGCACGATGTGCGACGAGCCGTTCTCGCCGGACGCCGACGACTGCGGCGGCGCCACCTGTGACTGCTACTTCGGCTCGCCGTTCCCGCTCTCGAGCGGCGGAACGCCGGCCTGCGTGGTCAACCGCTTCTCGCAGGACGTCTCGGGCACGGCCAACGTCGATACCGGCCAGGGTGCGATTACGGCGAACCTGCGTACCCAGGTCTTCCTGTCGGGTACCACCACGAACCCGTGCCCGCTGTGCGGCGGCAAGTGCTCGACCAACACGAGCGAGCCGTGCGATCGCGACAGCGACTGCGATCTGGGCGGCACGTGCATGCAGACCGACACGCCGCAGGACGGCATCCGTGACGGTCTGTGCATGGAAGGCCGCAACGCGGGCCAGGCCTGCGACATCAACGGCATCAACTCGTCATTCCCGGCCTACACGGATGGCGGCATCAATGCCGGAGCCGGTTACAGCCTGGACTGCCTGCCGGATACGGGCACGAACGTCTCGGGCGCGGGCCTGAGCATCAGCCTGACCCAGACCAGCGGCACCGACACGATGGACTTCAACGTGGATTGCGACGGTTCAGCGGCCGGCACGGCGCTGTGTCCGTGCAAGACATGCTCGAACGCGACATCCCAGCCGTGCAATTCGGACTCCGAGTGCACGGGCGCCGGAGCCTGCGCGCTGCAGACCAGCGGCACGCGCGACTGCAACAACAACACCGACTGCGCCAGCCGCAACGTCGGTACGTGTACGCAAATCGGCCGATGCTCGCAGGCGACTTCGCTTACGTGCACGACCAACGCCGACTGCCAGAACCGGAACGTGGGGCCGTGCAATCCGCCGACCTGCTCCAGCAACGGCGCCAGCGCCACGCTGCCCAAGCCCAATGACTGCACCGGCGGCGTCTGCAACGACGTCGGAGGCGGCGAGGGCGAGTGCGCGACCGGTCCCGACACCGGCTACTGCGACGGTGTCACCAAGGCCAACGGCGACGGCATCCTGACCTGCGACGACAACGCCGATTGTGCTCCGGATGCGGTGGGCATCGACGCCGGCGACTGCTCGATCTTCAAGCGGCGCGAATGCTTCCTCGATCCGATCGTGGCGCAGGGCGCGGCCGATACGCAGTTCCCGGTCGGCGCGGCCGCTTTCTGCATCCCGCCGACGTCCAGCCCGGCCATCAACAGCGTGGCCGGCCTGCCCGGACCGGGACGCGTGCGGAACCAGGCGGCCTCGGCAACGTTCTGCGCGAGCGACAACAACGTGCAGTACCAGCCGGGCGTCGGCGGTTGCCCAGCCCCGTAGCCGGTTATCCACAGATCGCTACGCCGCAAGCGTAGCCAGAGCCGAAAGCCCCGGCGCGCAACCAGCGCGCCGGGGCTTTCTTTTTGCGGCTTTGGCGCGGCGGGCGCCGTGGCTATGTCGCACCGACATATCGCCGAACTGGCGTGGGCTCGCTCACACGCCTATCGCTCGGGCGGCTTCGTGCACAGCGCGTATGACCGCGCAGCATATCGACGTGCAAACGCGCATCCGCCGCGCGAGCCGCTTGCATGCGCTCGCGTCATTGACGCTCAACCGGCGTGGTCGCTAAGGGAGGGGCACACTGACCGCAAGGGGAAATGCCATGAAGACTCGCCTCTCCAAGATTCTCTTCGACAAGGGCTGGACCGAGATGGAGCTGTCGCGCCGCACCGGTCTTGCACAGAGCTACATCAACCGCGTCAAGAACTCGCGCATCGTGCCCACGGTGCGAACGGCGATGCTGATCTGCCGCGCGCTCGAGGTGCCGGTGGAGGAAGCGTTCGTCTACGAGGAGAAGCCGTTCGGCGTCACGCGCAACGCGTACTTCGTGCGCTCCGGGGCGATGGCCGGAGAATGAGGCGGCTGCGCACGTTGCGGGAGGCGGCGGAGCGCCGCGTGCGGGCGGCGAGGGGCGCTCGCTGCCGCTTCCGGCCCGCGGTCGTGCCGCCGCCGGTGCGCGGAGGCGCTGCCCTGCCGCAGCACCGGTGGCGCAGCATCGCTTTCCTTGCCGCCGCGCCGCTGGCGCCGCGAGCCTCTTCGACCATCTCCGGTCCCCGGCCGGCCGTGTCCGAAGGAATCGATGCAGGCGGTAGCCTTCGGGGCGTTCTGCGATAAACTGGCGGACCAGCCGTCGCCGAGCGGCCTCCCATGAGCCAGTCGCAGCTTCTCAAGCCATTGCAGATCGGGTCGGTGACGACCCGCAACAATCTGATCCTGTCACCGATGTCGGGCGTCACCGACTCGGCGTTCCGACGCACCGTGCTGCGCGCGAGCGGGCGCTCGGTGGGCCTGCTGGTCAGCGAGTTCATCGCCGCCGAAGGCCTCTCGCGCGACAATCCCAAGACCAAGGCCATGCTGCGCTACCTCGAGTGCGAGCGCCCGATCTCGATCCAGATCTTCGGCGCCGACGTCGATCGCATGGTGCGTGCGGCGGTCATGGTCGAAGAGGCCGGCGCCGACATCCTCGACATCAACTGCGGCTGCCCCGCGCCCAAGGTGGTCCGCCGCGGCGGCGGCGCGCAGCTCATGCGCACGCCCGAGCAGCTCCGCGACATCATTCGGGCGATCCGCCGCGCCATCTCGATTCCCGTGACGGTCAAGATCCGCTCGGGCTGGGACGATGCCAACCGCAACGCCCTCGACATCGCACGCATCGTCGAGGACGAGGGAGCGGCGATGCTGGCGGTGCATCCGCGCACGCGGCTGCAGCTCTACAGCGGGACGCCGGACTGGGATCTCATCGGCGAGATCCACCGGCGCCTGAAGATCCCGGTGGCCGGCAGCGGCGACATCGTCGATCCGCAGCGCGCGCTCGATCGCATCGCCGGCGGCTACTGCGACGCGGTCATGATCGGGCGCGGCGCCATCGACGAGCCGTGGATCTTCGCGCAGATCGACGCGCTCGATCGCGGCGCACCGGTGCCGGAGGCGACGGCCGACGATCGCGCGGCGCTGCTCAGCTACTTCCGCCGCGCGCTCGAGGAGACGCGCGAGGAGCGGTCCTATCTTGGACGCCTGCGAGGGCTGGCGTATCGCATGGCCAAGGGCGTACCGGGCGGCTCGGCCGCCCGCCGCGCGCTCAGCGACGCGCGCACCGCCTCCGACATCGAAGGCGTCTTCCGCGACTTCATCCTGGACGGCCGCCGCTTCGAGGACCGTCTCGCGCACGTGGCATGAGCGCCACGGTCCCGCCGCAGTACCGCGCAGGCGCCGGCGTGGGCGCATCGCCAGGCGATGCGCGGCCGGCTGCGGGGCACGGCGCGGCTTCGAGCGATGCGACGGGTGCGGAGAGCGGCGGGCCTTCGCGCACTGCGGCTGCTGCGGGGCACGGGCCGCCGGCGGGCGAGCGCCCGGCGGTTGCCGGACACTACGAAGTCTTCGTGTCCAAGGACTCGTTCAAGTTCAACGCGGCGCACTTCATCGCCTATCCCGGCTTTCGCGAGCGGCTGCACGGGCACAACTACCGCGTCTCGGTGCGGCTGGAGGGGCCGGTCGGAGGCGACGGCTACGTCGTCGATTTCGGCGAGATCAAGCGCGCGGCCACGGCCGTTTGCCGCCAGCTCAACGAGCGGGTGATCGTGCCCATGCAGAGCGACGTGCTCGCCATCGAGCGCGACGGCGGCCAGGTGATCCTCGTCTGCGAGGACGGCGCGCGCTTCAGCTTTCCCGAAGACGATTGCGCGCTGCTGGAGATCCGGCACTCGTCGGCCGAGGAGCTGGCCGCGTTCATCTGTCTGCGGCTGCGCGCGGAGCTGCCGCTGCTCGCGCAGCGCGGAGTGGCCTGGCTGCAGGTTGGCGTGGCCGAGGCGCCCAATCAGGAAGCACGCTACAGGATCGATCTGTGAGGCCGGCAGGCGCGGTTGGTGCGACAACCGGCGACGGATTGCACCAGAGCCGCGCCGGCCGCTGGCAGCGCGGCGCCGGCATCGATGTCGCAGCGACGACGCTTCGCCTGCGCCTTGCCGCGGCGGCCATGCTGATGCTGCTTGCAGCGTGCTCGCGGCCGCTGCCCGAGGAGAACGGGCCGGATGCCGCTCTGTACGCCGCGCGCTGCGGCACCTGTCACCTGGCGCACCATCCCTCGGCGCTGACCGCACCGATGTGGGACGTGATGGTCAGGCGCATGGACATCGAGCTCCAGCGCCGCGGCATGCCGCCGCTGGTCGATCCCGAGCGCAGCCGGATCCTCGCCTACCTGAGCCGGCACGCCAGCGGCGCGCCAGCGCAGTAGCACCCGGCGCGCGCACACCGGCCCGGCTGCGCAGTCGCTCGCCGTACCCGTCGCGGTGGCGGCAGCTGAGCGTTTCATCCCGCGGCCGCGCGGCACGGGCACCCAACGCATGTCGGATGGTCTTCGGCGCGGCGTTGGAGGCTACGCCAGCGCGCGGCGCCGCACGCGCTCGATGTCCGCCCGGTCCTTGGGCGCGCTGCCGGTCAGGATCTCGTGGCCCGAGTCGGTGACGAGGACGTCGTCCTCGATGCGGATGCCGATGCCGTGCCACCGCTGGTCGACCTCGGCATTGGCGCGAACGTACAGGCCCGGCTCCACCGTCAGCACCATCCCCGGCTCCAGCGTCCGCGACGCGTCGCCGACGCGATACGCGCCGGCATCGTGCACGTCCATGCCGAGCCAGTGGCTGGTGTTGTGCATGTAGAACGGCTGGTGCGCATTCTTTTCGATGCATTCGTCGAGCGTGCCCTGCAGCAGCCCGAGGTCGAGCATGCCCTGCGTCAGCACTCGCACGGCCGTCTTGTGCACCGACTCGATGGTCGCGCCGGGACGGATCGCGTCGATCGCGGCGAGCTGCGCCGCCAGCACGAGGTCGTAGAGCTCGGCCTGCGCCTTCGAGTAGCTCGCGCCGACCGGGAACGTGCGCGTGATGTCGGCGCAGTAGCCGCCGTACTCGCCGGCGGCATCGATGAGGATGAGCTCGCTGTCGGCCAGCGCCTTGTCGTTGCGCGTGTAGTGCAGGATGGTGGCGTCGGCCCCGCCGGCGCAGATGCTGCCGTAGGCGGGCCCGGTGCAGCCGCCGAAGCGGAAGTCGTGCTCGAGCTGCGCCTGCACCTGATACTCGGTCATCGATGGACGAAGGGTCTCGACGATGCGCGCGTGCGCCTCGCCGCTGATGCGGCCGGCAGTGCGCATCAGCTCGACCTCCTCGGGGCGCTTGCGCAGGCGATGCTCGGCCAGCAGCGGCGTGGCTTCGGCGACGACGATCGCGTCGCCGCCCTTGCGCGGGCGCTCCAGGTTGGCCTGATGCACGGCGGCCAGCACCTTCTGATTCACGGCCGGGTCGGGGCTGTAGGAGTAGTAGAGCCTGCTTGCCTGACGAAGGTGCTTGAGCAGCACCTCGTAGGTCTTGTCGAGCGTATGGGCATGGTCCGCGCCGTACACGTCGCGCGCGCCTTCGACGCCGGCGCGGCGGCCGGTCCAGATCTCGCTGTGCTCGTCGCGCGGGCGGACGCACAGCGTGAAGCCGTCCTCCTCGCCGCCGTGCGAGGTCAGCAGCAGGGCCGCCGGCTCCTCGAACCCGCAGAGATACCGGATGTTGGTCTCGGGGCGGTACGGATAGTGGACGTCGTTGGCGTAGAGCGCCTCGGGCGTTTCGGGCAGGAAGAGGACGGCGCCGGAGAGCTGTTCGCGCACCTTGCGTCGACGTTCCTGGAAGGCGGCGGGCTGCGGGCCGTGCAGTGTCATGTGGGGAGCCTAGAAGAAAAGCCGCGGGCGGGCCAATAATGCGAGGAGCGCGCCGGCCGACGGCGAAGGAGCGAGCGACGTGGCTTCATCGAGCAAGGAACGACAGTGGGCGATGGAGAGCTTCCTGACGCGGCTGGACGAGCTCAAGACCGTGCTCGGAATCGACGTCACCCCGACGCTCGAGCGCGCGCGCGCCGAGCTGCAGGCGGGTACCGCCGCGCGCGATCGCGGGGAGGTCGATCAGGCCTCGGTCCATCTGGCCAAGGCGATGGCCGAGATCGCCACCCTCGGCGACCGCCTCGGCGAGCAGGAGGGCGCGCTCATGCGCGGGCTGACCGCCGAGTTCATCAAGGGGATGGCCCGCGGCGACCAGGACAAGATGGAGCGGACGCTGGATGCGATCCAGGCGCGGTCGGGGACGCCGAAGGAGAAGGGGTAGGTCCATCGAGGGGCGAGAACCTTGCTCCGGCGCGCGTCGATCTTACAATCTGGACCACTATGGGAAGCTACGTAAAGACAGCCGTTCTTCTCGGCGCCCTCAGCGCCATTCTCCTCCTCATCGGGCAGGCGATCGGCGGGCAGGGCGGCATGATGGTCGCGTTCGTCTTCGCCGTCGTGATGAACTTCGGCTCCTACTGGTTCTCCGACAAGATCGTCCTGCGCATGTACCGCGCGCAGGAGGTGGGCGCCGACCACCCGCTCTACGTGATGGTGCAGAACCTGGCGCGGCAGGCCTCGCTGCCGATGCCGCGCGTCTACATCATCCCCACCGACGCGCCCAACGCCTTTGCCACCGGCCGCAACCCCAGCCACGCTGCCGTTGCCGCCACCGAGGGCATCCTGCGAGCGCTGACCCGCGAAGAGCTCGAGGGCGTGCTCGCGCACGAGCTGGCGCACGTCCAGCACCGCGACATCCTGATCCAGTCGATCGCCGCGACCATCGGCGCCGCCATCATGATGCTGGCCAACATGGCCCAGTGGAGCGCGATGTTCGGCGGTTTCTCGCGCAGCGACGACGAAGAGGGCGCCAATCCGATCGCGCTTCTGGCAACGGCGATGCTGGCGCCGCTGGCGGCCGGCATCGTGCAGGCCGCGATCTCGCGCTCGCGCGAGTTCGCAGCCGACGAGGGCGGCGCGCGCCTGTGCCGCAACCCGCGCGGCCTGGCCACCGCGCTTCAGAAGATCGAGGCGATCGCGCAGCGCGTGCCGATGGATGCCAATCCCGCCACCGCGCACCTGTTCATCGTCAAGCCGTTCTCCGGTCGCGGAATGATGAACCTCTTCAGCACGCACCCGCCGACCGAGGAGCGCGTCGCACGCCTCCTGGCCATGCGCTGACCGCATTCCCTCCGGTCACTCGATGACGGGGACGCCGGCGAGGACGGCCTGGACGCCGGGCTCGAGGGCCAGCACCGTTTCGAGATCGCCGAGGCGGCGCGTGATCTCCTGCACGAGCGGCGGCTGCAGGCTCTGCGCGGCCTGGGCGCGGCCTGCCATGAGACGCTCGCTGAGGCCGCCGCCCTTGGGATAGTGGACGACGCGCACCTTGTCCGCGTCGTGAATTCCCGCCGCGGCGGCCGCGGCGCGAATCGCATCGTTGAGGCCGCCGATCTCATCGATCAGCCCGCGCGTCAGCGCCTGCTGCCCGGTCCACACGCGCCCGCCGCCGATCTTGTCCACTGCCGCCGCATCGATCTTGCGCCCGGCCGCAACGCGGTCGAGGAACAGCTGATAGATGCCGTCCATCTGCCGCCGCACCACGGTCAGCTCTTCCTCGTCGAACGACTTGTCGACGTCCATCAGGCGCGCGTAGCGGCCGCGCGACAGCGTTTCGGTGTGGATGCCCACGCGGTCGAGCAGACCCGAGACGTCGGGCTTGAACAGCACGACGCCGATCGAGCCGGTGATGGTGCCGGGAGAAGCCAGGATGCGATCGGCGGCCGAGGCGATGTAGTAGCCGCCGGAGGCGGCAACGTCGCCGAGCGAAGCGATCACTGGCTTGGCCTTGGCCGCCTCGCGCAGTTGCAGCCAGATCTCATCCGATCCCGACGGCGATCCGCCGGGGCTGGCAACGCGCAACACGATCGCCGTGATCGATTCGTCTTCGGCTGCATCCTCGATGGCTTCGGCAATCGAGCGTGATCCCATCGCGTTTGCGCTGCCGCGCGGCGACTCGCCGGTCTGAATGGCACCGGCCGCATGCACGACGGCGATCCTCGGCCCGTCGCCGATGCCGAGCGATGCCAGCGAAACGCCCTCGTAGTCCGACTCGTCCACCACCGGCGCCTTCTTTCCGTCCTTGCCGAGGTCCAGCAGGATCTCGCCGCGGCTCTTGACTCCGTCGGCCAGGCCCGCCGTCACCAGATCGTGCGGCCGGCTCGGGCAGCGGTCGGCCAGCGCCTGCACCTCGGCCACGGTCAGGTTGCGCGCCGCCGCCAGCGTCTGCACCAGGTGCGAATGCGCGTCGTCGAGCAGGGCGTCGGCCATCTCGCGGTGCGCTTCCGACATGCTCTCGCGCGACAGCTGATCGCCGGCGCTCTTGTATTCGCGGATCTGCTCGACCTGCATCTTCAGGTCGACCTTGGGCCAGACGCCGCCGAGAAAGACGAAGTGCGCCGCAAGGCCGTTGAACAGCGCGTCCGTGGCGGGCGCGACGTAGACCTTGTCGGCCACCGAGGCGAGGTAGAGCTCCTTGTTGGCGGGCGCCATCTCGACCTCGACGAGCGCGATCACACGCTTGCCTTCGGCCTTGACGAGCGAGAGCGCGTTGCGGATCTCCTGGGTCTGCGCCCAGCCGGCATCGAGCGATCCCACGCGGGCGACGACGCCGCGGATGCGGCCGTCGTAGCGAACCTTCTTCAGCGAGTCGAGGACGTCGGTCAGGGTGCGGCGCTGCGAAACCAGGCGGCCCAGCAGGCCCGAGGGACGCGCTTCGCTGTAGTCGCCCGAGATGTCGAGGTCCAGGTAGCTGTCATCGGCGATGTCGGGGCCGGCCAGCCAGAACCAGGCGCTGAAGGCCAGCGAGCCGAGCAGCAGCAGTCGCACTCCCCATTTGATACGGCGCCCTAGCATGGCTTCGCTCCCCCGTTCATCACGCTTGCGGCAGCACGCTCGCCGCGGCGGAGCGTCCGGATCGACGCTTCGCCGCCAGCCACGGCGTCGCGGCCGCTGCAGCGCGGTGCATGCGCGAGGCAGGCGGCGGGGTCGCCGCGACCGGCCAGATCGCTGCGCGCAGGCCGCGGTAGCTTGGCATTTTGCCGGAATAGAGCAACGGTCGCGGCCCTTGCTCATGCCTGATTTCGCGCACGCCTACAGCCTCTGGATCGGCGGCGAGGAGGAGCCTCGCGAGACCTTCGCCCGCGACCTTCGCATGCTGCTGCGCTGCAGCGAAGAAGGCCGCGGCCATGCGCGCCTGTGGCGTGCGTCGGCGCCGTCGCTGAGCCTCGGCAGATTCCATCGACGCGCAGCCGGCAGCGCAGCGCTGGCTCGCCGCTTCTCCGGCGGCCGCATCGTCCCGCTCGGGCCGGGCGTCCAGTGTCTGACGCTGGCCGTGCCGAGCGTGGACTGGCTCGATCCGGCAACGACACCGCTGCGGCCGGACCAGGTGCTGAACCGAGCGCTGCGTCCGCTGCTCGAGGTGCTGCGCGCCATCGGCGTCGACGTCTTCTATCCTGGACGCGATCTGGTCACGGCGCGTGGCCGGGCGCTCGCGCACGCTTCGTTCACCGTGATGCGCGACGGCGCGGCCCTCATCGAGATGCATGTCGCGCAGGCCACATCGTTCGCGGTGTTGCCCGCGTATCTTTCGAGATTCGATCCCGCCGGCGTTGCAGCGGCCGATATGGCATCGATGGAGTCGGCCGTCTCGCTGAGCGAGCTGGGCATCGAGGCGATGACCCAGGAGCAGTGGGCGGACAGGCTGGCCGCGATCATGGCAGCCGCTCTGGAAGAGCGCGCGGCGACCGGCACGCAGATCACGGAGGCCGACGAGTCGGCGTGGGCCGCTCATCAGGATGAGCTGGGGCCGGCGCCGCCGGGCTCCGCCATCGCCGCCATGCCTTCGATGCTCGGGGTGGTCGAATGCTCGGCGACGCTGCAGGGCGACCGGCTGCGCCAGCTGCGCATCAGCGGAGACGTCATCGCACCGTTCCATACGCTCGACGATCTGGCCGCCGAGTGCGAGGGCCTGCCGTTCAGGCTGCCCCAGGTGCGACGCGTTCTGGCGCGGGTACTGTCGCAGCCTCGAAGTTTCGTCCTGGGCGTGACGAACCTCGATGAGCTGATCGGGCGGCTGGCGTAGCGGGAGCGGCACGACTCGCCGCGCCGTTCATGGCAGCGTACGACATCCGCGGCCGCCGCGCCGAGCGGGCAGGAGCATCATGGCCGACGACGCACAGGTCAAGCAGCATCTTCTCGAACAGGTCGCCGAGACGCACGAGCGCTTCATCGAGCTCATGAACGAGCGGCTCGACGAGGTCGGCCGCCGTGAAATCGAGCTCTACCTGGGCGTCATCGGCAAGCTTACGGGCAAGCTCGAGAATCGAGGCAAGGATCTTCGCAGCATCGCCCAGGAGATGTTCGCGGAGGTCGCGTCGCTGGTGATGGCGGAGCTGGGGCGCTGAACGGCATCGCCAGCAGGCTCCTCGTGGTCTGCATCGTCTGGTCGTCGCAGCCGTCCAGGCCGTACTCGATCTGCAGGCCGCGCACTGCCGGCGTGCAGGTTCCAAAGAGCCGGTCGAAGAACGAGAAGATGTTGCCGTAGTTCGTGTCCGTCTCCTCGACGCGGCGCGAGTGATGGACCTTGTGGTAGTTGGGCGAGGCCGTCACCAGCGAAAGCGCGTTGTCCAGCCACAACGGCAGGCGGATGTCGGCATGCTCGGCCAGGCCGTTGAGCGCCGACCACGCCCGGTAGATGGCGAACGCCGCCGGCGGCGCGCCGAGAGCGACCGCGAAAGCTCCCATGAACGCGTAGCGGATCACGCCTTCGCCCGGATGCTGGCGAATGGTCGTGGTGACGTCGAGCGCAGGATCGGAGTGATGCACGCGGTGGAAGCGCCACAGCGCCGGCACCTTGTGCATGGCGACGTGTGCGACGTAGAACGAGAAGTCGAGCCCGATCACGGTCAGTGCCGCCGCGGCAACGGCGCCCAGGCCGAGCCAGTGCGCCAGGCCGAACTGCCGGCTTGCCAGCCACGCAAGCATCAGGACGAGCGCGGTGTTGAAGAAGAGGTTGGTGGCGAACGTGATGCCCGTCAGCGTCAGGTTGGGGGCCAGGTGAACACGGTTCCAGCGGCCGCGGCCGCGCAGCGGGATCGCGGCTTCGAGCAGCGCCAGCGCCGCCATGACGATGAGGATGGTCGCGATGGCCGGCAGGTTGCCGGCCAGGGTGGCGGTGAAGTCGGCGTTCGGCATTCGTTCCTCCATGGTTTGCAGGAGGAACGCACGAGGGGCCGGCCGCGTTACACGGCTGCGCGCTTTCGCGTCATTGCCCCAGCGGCACCGCCACCCGGTAGATGCGCCGACCGCGAAGGACCGACAGCAGCAGGTTGCGGCTCCCGCGGGCGGAGGCCATCTGCTTGCGGAAGCTCTCGGCGCTGACGACGTCGCGGCCGCCGATGCCGACGATGATGTCGCCCGGCTCGAAACCGATCTTTGCGGCGGGGCTGCCGCGCCGCACGCGAGTGACGCGTGCACCGTCGTCCTGGCCGGCGTCGGCAACCTCCAGGCCCACCTTGTCCCAGGCGAACGAATCGATGAGCCGCGCCGGCAGCGGCGAGATCGTCAGCTCGACCACGCGCTCCTGGCCATCGCGCAGCACCGTCAGCGGCAGCCTCTCGCCGGCGGCCAGCCCGCGCACGTTGCCCTCGTAATCGGCCGAGTTGCGGATCGAGTTGCCGCGCACGCGCGTGATGATGTCGCCGGCTTCGATGCCGGCAACGGCCGCAGGGCTTCCTTCCTCGACGCTGGTGACGACGACGCCGGTGCCGGGCCGCACGCCCAGGTGCGAGGCCACCTGCCCGGTGATGTTCTGCGTCTGCAGCCCGAGCCACGTCGGCAGCACCGAGCCGTGCGTCAGGATCTGATCGACGACGTTGCGCACGCGCCAGACCGGGATCGCGAAGCCGATGCCCTGCGCCTCACGATGGATAGCGGTGTTGATGCCGATCAGCCGCCCGTTGATGTCGAGCAGCGGGCCGCCCGAGTTGCCGGGATTGATGGAGGTGTCGGTCTGAATGATGTCCTGGTAGGTGATCTCGCTGGTCTGCAAGGTTCGGCCGATGGCGCTGACCACGCCGGTGGTGACGGTGTGGTCGAGCCCGTAGGGGTTGCCGATGGCGATGACGGTCTCGCCGATGAGGATCGAGTCGTCGGTGCCGATGGGCAGATAGGGAAGATCGGCGTCCGCGTCGATCTTCAGAACCGCAAGGTCGAAGTCGGAATCGCCGCCGATGAGCTCGGCCTCGAACTCGCGGTTGTCGGCCAGCACCACCTTGATGGTATCGCCGCCGACGATGACGTGCTGGTTGGTGATGACGGTGCCGTTGCCGTCGACGATCACGCCCGAGCCCTGCGACAGGCGCGCGCGCTGGTTGCCCCGCCGCGGCGCCCGGAAGTAGTCGCCGAAGAACTGGTCGAAGAACGGGTCGCCGGTCATCGGGTATTGGAAGCCGCCGGCGCTTCCCTCCGTGTAGACGCCCACCACCGCCGGGGCGACGCGCTCGACGGTCCTGACGATGGCGGAGCGGCGCAGGTCGTCGGTGACGTGACGCTGGGCGGTCGCTGCTTGCGGCGCGAGCAGCGGCGCTGCCGAAAACAGGCACGCACAGAGGAGCCGGAGGCCGGCCCGGCTGCGAAGGCATCGTGTGTCCATTCGTGTGTGTCCCGTCCTTGCGTTTCTCGACGCGGCCGAAACCTGGAAATTCATCGATTGCCGAAGCGTGCGCAGAGGTGCTGGCCACACTGGGTCACGGCGCGCGGTCGCTGCGGCACACGATGCCTCGTCACGCCGGCTCCAGCTCGATGCGGCGGGCGGCCAGGTCGAGCGCCGCCACGCGCACCTTGACCTTCTGCCCGATGCGGATGACCGCATCGGAAACGCGGCTTTGCAGCTCCATGCGCTCGGAGACGAAGTCGAAGTACTCGCGCAGGCGGCCGATGTGCACGAAGCCTTCGACGAACGCCACGTCCAGCTCCACCCAGTAGCCGTATTTGTCGACTCCGCTGACCGTTCCGGTGACGCGCCGGCCAAGGAAGCGCTCCATGTACAGCACGCCGGCGGCGGAGGCGATGTCGCGCTCGGCCTCCATTGCGCGTCGCTCGCGCTGCGAGGTGTGCGTGGCCACGGGCGGGAGCGCCTCGTGGGATGGCACCGCGGCGATGGGGTCGGGCGAAGAGCGCTGCGCCGCCGCCTCCACCGCCAGCAGCGCGCGGTGCGCGACGATGTCGGGGTAGCGCCGGATCGGCGACGTGAAATGCGTGTAGCACTGGCTGGCAAGGCCGAAGTGGATTGCCTTCTCGGCCGAGTAGCGTGCCTGCTTCATCGTACGCAGCACCATCTTGTTGAGCTGCAGCGCCGCATCGGTCTTGTCGGCCTGCTCGAGAAGCTGCTGGAACATCTTCGGCTCGACCACCGCGCCGTCGTGCTCGAGCCGCAAGCCCAGGGGCTTGAGGCGCGTGACGAGCTGGTCGATGGCGTCCTCGTCGGGCGCCTCGTGGATGCGGTAGAGGAAAGGCGCGCCGGCGCGGTCGATGCGCTCGGCCACCGCCTCGTTGGCCGCGAGCATGAATTCCTCGACCAGGCGGTGCGCGAACAGGCGAGGGCGCTTGTGGATGTTGCGCACGTCGCCGCGCTCGTCGAGCTCGACGACGGCCTCGGGCAGATCCATGTCGATGGCGCCGCGAAGGTAGCGCCGGTGGCGCAGCAGGTCGGCAAGGCGCGCCATCTCGACGAGGTTCTTGCGGACCTCGGCGCTGATGCCGCGCGCCAGCTCGTTCTCGACCTGCGGCGGCACCTCGAGCTTCTCGGCGCGCGCCTCCTTGGACGGCACGAAGCCTTCGGTGTCGAGCACCGACTGCACGGCCTCGTACGTCAGCGAGGCCACGCTGTGGATAACGGTGCGCGCGAAGGTCGCGCCGCGCACGCGGCCCTTGAGGTCGATGTCGAGGAACGCGCTTACGGCCAGGCGATCGACGCCGGGGTGGAGGCTCGCCAGGTCGCCCGAGAGGCGCTCGGGCAGCATCGGCACCGACTGTCCCGGGAAGTAGACGCTGGTGGAGCGCTCGTACGCTTCCATGTCCAGCTGCGTGCCGGGGCGCACGTAATGCGAGACGTCGGCGATCGAGATGATGAGGCGGTAGCCGCGTTCGCTGACCTCCAGGCTCATCGCATCGTCGTGGTCCTTGGCGTCGACCGGATCGACCGTCATCGTGAGCGTGCCGCGAAGGTCGATGCGGCCTTCGACATCGGCCTCGGTCGGCTCGGCGAACGCCTCGGCTTCGGCGATGGCGGCGTCGGAGAACTCTTTCTCGATGCCGAGCGTCAGGCAGATCGAGCGGATCTCGGTCTCGAGCTTGCCGACCTCGCCGAGCACTTCCTCGACGCGCACGGTGATGTCGCGGTGCGAGGCGGGATACTCGACGATGCGCGCCGAGACGACCTGGCCCGGCGGCGCCGGCGGCGAGTCGGGCGCGAGCAGCACGAGGTAGGGGCCGATGCGCTCGTCCATCGGCAGCAGGCGGCCGGGCGCCTTGGGCGCGGCAACGCCGAGGATGGTGGTGCGACCGCGCTCGACGATGCGATGGATCTTGGCGCGATAAAGGCCGCCGCGCGAGAACGGCGTCGGCTCCACCAGCACGCGGTCGCGGTCCATCGCCGGGCGCAGGTTGCTGCGGTCGATGGCAAGCGGCGCATCGGGAACGTCCAGGATGACGAGCGCGCCGCCGGCGCGGTTGATCTTGACGCGGCCGGTGAGAAGGCCCGAGCGCTCGGCCAGCGCGATGCGCTTGCGCGGAAGGCGCACGATCTCGCCGTCGCGCTCGAGCACCGAGACCGCACGCTCGAGCTCGCGCTGCGAGCTGCCGATGGATCGCTTCAGCTGCTCGATCGTCGCCGCAGAGCGCTTCGCATTCTGCAACGCCTGCAGCACCCGATCCTCGAGCGAGCTACGCATGGGCAGGCGTGGAGCCGGACGTCGAGATCAGGGTTCTCGACCCTCGTGGGTAGAAAGCCGCAGAACCGAGACCCGCACCGCTACAGAAATACCGGGGCGTCGTAGGCGCCGAAGGATTCGCGCATCGCATCGGAGATCTCTCCGAGCGTGGCATAGGCACGAACGGCGTCAATGATGGCCGGCATGAGGTTGTCGGTCGCGGCTGCGCGGCGCGAGACTTCCGCCAACGCCTTGCGCACCGCCTCGTTGTCGCGGCTCGCCTTGACCGAGGCGAGCTTCTCCTTCTGGCGCTGCTCGACCTCCTTCGGAATGCGCAGCAGCTCGATGGGCGGATCCTTCTCGGTCTTGAACTTGTTGACGCCCACCAGGATCTGATCGCCCGATTCGATCGCCTGCTGGTACGTGTAGGCCGCCTGCTGGATCTCGCGCTGCTGAAACCCGCGCTCGATCGCGCCGACCGAGCCGCCGAGCTTGTCGATGGTCTCGATGTACTCGGTTGCGCGCCGCTCGATCTCGTCCGTGAGCGCCTCGACGAAATACGATCCGGCCATCGGATCGACCGTGTCGGCCACGCCCGACTCGTAGGCGAGGATCTGCTGGGTGCGAAGCGCGCCGGTGGCCGCCCCTTCGGTCGGCAGCGTCAGCGCCTCGTCGTAGCCGTTGGTGTGCAGCGACTGCGTGCCGCCGCACACGGCGGCCAGCGCCTGCACGGTGGTGCGGATCATGTTGTTGATCGGCTGCTGCGCGGTCAGCGACGATCCGGCCGTCTGCGTGTGGAAGCGCAGCGCCATGTTGCGCTCCTTCTTGGCGCCGAAGCGTTCCTTCATGATGCGCGCCCACATCCGGCGCGCCGCGCGGAACTTGGCCACCTCCTCGAAGAAGTAGTTGTGGCAGTTGAAGAAGAACGCCAGGCGCCCCGCGAACTCGTCGATGTCCAGGCCCGCGCGCAGCGCGGCGTCCACGTAGGCGATGCCGTTGGCGAGCGTGAACGCGACCTCCTGCACGGCCGTGCAGCCGGCCTCGCGCATGTGATAGCCGCTGATGGAGATCGTGTTCCACTTCGGCACGTGCTGCGTGCAGAAGGAGAAGATGTCGGTGACGATGCGCATGGAGGCGGCGGGCGGATAGATGTAGGTGCCGCGCGCGATGTATTCCTTGAGCACGTCGTTCTGAATGGTGCCGCCGACCTTGTCCCAGGAGACGCCCTGCTTCTCGGCCTGCACCAGGTAGAGCGCAAGGAGAATGGAGGCGGTGGCGTTGATCGTCATCGAGGTGGTGACCTGGTCGAGCGGGATGCCGTCGAACAGCGTCTCCATGTCGGCCAGCGAATCGATGGCCACGCCGACCTTTCCGACCTCGCCCTCGGCCAATGGATGGTCGGAGTCTCGGCCCATCTGCGTGGGCAGATCGAAAGCGACCGAGAGGCCGGTCGTTCCGTGCTCGAGCAGGAAGCGGTAGCGCTTGTTCGATTCCTCGGCCGTGGCGAAGCCCGCGTACTGGCGCATCGTCCACAGTCGCCCGCGATACATGTTGGGCTGGACGCCGCGAGTGAAGGGGTACTCGCCGGGCATGCCGAGCTTGTCCATCGGATACTCGGCGCCATTCGGCGGACCGTAGAGGGGCTGGACCGGGATCGCCGAGAGCGTGTGGAAGCTCTGGCGGCGCTCGGGGCCCTTCTTCTGCATCGGGGCCAGGGTGTTCCGGGTCCAGCGGTCGAGTTCTTGGTCGAAGGTTGCCATCGTCTCTCGTCGTGCCGCGGCCGGAAACGGCCCGATTTCGGGCTCGGAGGCGGCTTTTCTGTGGCCGGGCGTGCTGGCTCGTCCGATGCGGGAGCCCTGGCCGGCCCGGGCCGGTCAGCGGACTTTTAACGACTCGTGGCGGAGATGCCAGAAGCGGCGCACGCGCCCGGACGGCGCTGCCGCGAGTCGCGGGACGCCGCCTCGCGTGACCGCGCAAGCGGATGCGACCTCGGTGCGGACGCGCGAGTCCGCTGGATTTCGCGCACGGCCGCATCGTCGACGAGGCCGATGGTATGGCGGGGGATCTACGCTGCCGACGAACGTCGCCTTCGGCGCCGCCGCGGCCGGTCCTGGCCGTGTGGCGCTGCGGCTCGGCCGTGCGCAGCGGTCGCATTCGAGGCTGCCGATGCAGGCGCACTCGCCGCTGTTGGCACGTCATCCGCCGATCTCGCTGCCGGCGCGGACCCCGCCACCTCGCGCCGAGGCAGCTTCATCCCGAGGGCGCGCTCGATCTCGCGCAGCCGCTCTTCCTCCTCCGGCGCCACGAACGTGATCACGTCGCCGGCCGCGCCCGCGCGTGCCGTGCGGCCGGCGCGGTGGATGTAGTCCTCGCTCGAATGCGGAACGTCGAAGTTGATGACGTGCGAGATGCCGCTGACGTCCAGGCCGCGTGCCGCCACGTCGGTGGCGATGAGCACCGGAAACTCTCCGCTGCGAAATCCGTCGAGCGCGGCGATGCGCGCCTCCTGGCTGCGGTCCGAATGGATGCTGGTGGCGCGAACGCCGCCGCGAGTGACGGCGCGTGCCAGGCGATCGGCGTCGATCTTGCGCCGCACGAAGACCAGCACCGAATCCATCCCCTCGCGCCGCAGCAGCCGCGACAGCAGCGCGGTCTTGCGATCCTGGGAGACGGCGCACACGCTTTGCACGATCGCCGCTGCCGGTGCCTGCCGGTCCACGGTGACGGTGACCGGGTCGCGCAGGATCTCGCCGGCGAGCTTGCGGATCGTCGGCGACATCGTCGCCGAGAACAGCAGCGTCTGGCGCTTGGCAGGAAGCGCCTCGAGGATGCGTTGGATGTCGGGCAGGAAACCCATGTCGAGCATGCGGTCGGCCTCGTCGAGGATGACGATCTCGACGGCGGCCAGGTCGACGTAGCCGAAGCGCATGTGATCGAGCAGCCGGCCCGGCGTGGCAACGACCATCGCCGCGCCGGCGCGCAGCGCGCGCTCCTGCGGCCCCATGTCCACGCCGCCGACCACGGGTGCGGCGCTGAGGCCGACGTAGTAGCCGAGCGCCTGCGCCTGCTCGTCGATCTGCAGCGCGAGCTCGCGGGTCGGGGACAGCACGAGGGCACGGCAGCGGCCGGCATCGCCGGCGGACAGGAGCTGCAGGACGGGAAGCATGAAGGCGGCGGTCTTGCCGGTGCCGGTTGCCGCGCAGGCGATCAGATCGCGTCCGGCAAGGACGACCGGGATGGCCTGGGCCTGGATCGGCGTCGGCTCGCTGTAGCCCATGTCGGCAACGGCATCGACGAGGCTGGGCAGAAGGGAAAGGTCGTTCATCGAGGTTTTCATCATGTAGGAAAGGGTCGGACCGGCGCAGGCGGGGCTTGGCGAGGCATCGCGTGCGCGTTGCCTGCGCGGTAGAGCCGGGCAGTCACTTCGGTTGGATTTGCGAAAAGCGAAGAAGCGTCGTGCGGGGCCAGACCCTTGTACTCTGAATCCGGCGCAAGACCGAACGCTTTCGGCGGCGGCCCCGATCGCGCAAGGCGGCCGGGCGGCGCTCCCGCCGGCCGCGCGGCGTGCGCCGTCCCCCGGAGCCTTCAGGCGATGGCGGCCAGCAGCTCCTCCGTCAGCGCCTTTCGCCGCGCCGCGATCTCGGCCGGCGACTCGACCACGCGCTTCTCATCCGGCTCGATCTTGAAGATGGCCTCGCCCTTCTTGACGATCTTGCCGTCGCCGTCGTCGAGCAGGATCTTCGTGATCGTTCCGGAGAACGGCACCGAGATCTTGTTGAACATCTTCATGACCTCGATGACGAACAGCGGCTGGCCGGCCTCGAAGTGCATGCCTTCGGCGGCAAGGGGCGGAAGATGCGGCGCCTCGCGCGCGTAGAACATGCCGCCGACCGGAGTGATGATCTCGTCGGAGCTGGCCGTCGGCGCCGGCGCGAGCAGCTTCTGCAGGTCGGCGCGCGTGGCGGGGTCGGTGAAGACGTCGGGGAAGACCGGCTCGAGGCGGTCGTTGACGCAGATTTCGTCGAAGCGGGTCTGACGTCCCAGCGCCGGCAGCAGCAGCAGGATCGGCAGGCCGAGCTGGAACCCGGCGTGCGCGGCCTTGCACGCATCGAAGCGATCGGCCGGAAGACCGGCGGGCGCCTTGCCGGCGCGCAGCGCGGCGTCCACCGCCGTGTAGTCGTCGGTGCCGAGCAGGCTCTCGACGGCCGCGTAGAATTCCCGCGCCTGCGTCAGGATCTCGGCGTCGTGGTCCCAGATCATCTCGGAAGCGGGTCGCCCCGGCCGCTGCTCGAGGTTGAGGTAGTGGTAGAGCTCGCCGAGCGTATCGACGGGGTTGCCGACGAAGCGGTAGGCCTCGCCGTCGCGGGCGAAGTGCTCGCCGCAGAAGCGGCCGATGAAGCCGGCCAGCAGGTGCGCGTCCTCCAGCAGCATCTGCATCGGGCGCAGCAGAAGCGTCTTCTTCAGCTCCAGCGTCGCTCGCGCGTCCTTGTGACGCGCGAGCATGGCGCTCCACGCGTGCTCGAGGTCGAGGTCGCGTGCGACCTTGCTCAGGGCGCCGATGCTGGCCAGGTAGAAGTTCATGAACTGCGTGGTCGGCTTGACCAGCGGCTCGTGGCCCAGCATCCAGCTCAGCAGGCCGTAGTGAACGTCGAGGTTGGTCTCGAGGTCGTAGCCGCGAAGCTCGGTGCGGCGCAGGATGTCGGCCAGGCGCGCCAGCATGTCCCCGCGCGAGGTGCCGTGCGTGATCGTCAGGGCGATGTTGGAGTCATAGGCGCCGGCCAGGTTGTAGTGAATGAACGTGCGGGTGTCGGGGTTGGGAATGCCGATGCCCTGATCGTCGCGGATCTCGTCGGCCACCGGCGGCGACCACGAAACGATTACGCCGCCGGCGTGCGGCTGCAGCGCCGCGTTGGTGGCGTTGATGCGCACCTCGCCGCCGGCCACGTGCCGCACCACGCGCTCGGGCTTCTGCAGCCTGGCGCCGTGCACGGACAGCAGCGCCATCGCCTCGACAAGACTGTCCAAGTAGAAATGCTCGGAGGGATCGTCGGGATTGGTGAACTTCAGGCGGTAGACCATCTCGGTCACGCGATGCTCCACCTGGATGCGAGTGTTCACCTCCATGAAGTAGTGACGGTCGGACTCGACGATCACCTCGAAGGTCGAGACGCTGTCCAGGTGCACGGCCTGCCCGAACTTCTCGCCCTCGCTCTCCATGCGCGCCAGCACGCGGCGGTCGGCCTCGAGCATCTCAACGGTCGTTGAACGGCCGGCGGCGCGCATCGTCTCGATCTCGTGCGCGAGCTGCTCGTCGGTCAGCGAGACCTCCACCAGCTTCTGCTCGTGCATCTGCACCGAGCAGTCGCGGCCGCCGAGCGAGATGCACCAGCTTCCGTTGCCGATGAGCTGGATCTCGTTGTGGCGGGTGCTCTCGACGTTGAGCTCGATGAGGAAGTTGCGGTTGGCGCCCGGCGCCACCACCTTGGACTCGGCCAGGATGTCCATCACCGCCGCGCGAACCTGGGCCGGCTCCGAGATCACGCGCTGGCCCTTGCCGCCGCCGCCGCCGATGTACTTGAAGCGAAGGCGGCGACCCGGATTGTCCTGCCAGATCTCGCGGCAGCGCATCTCGGCCTCGTCCTGCAGGTCCTCGATGGTCACCAGCTCGACGAGCCTGGCGTAGCCCGCCTGCAGCACCGCCTCGGCGCTCTCTTCGAGCGCGGCCTTGGCGTCGAGCTTGACCTCGAGGCCGTGCTTCTTCGCCAGCGCCGCCAGACCGGCCGCGTCCTTGACCTTGCGCACGAGCGCCAGCGCCGAGGGATTGTCGACGCCGGGCGTGACCGAGACGCCGATGCTGCGTGCCAGCTTCTTGGCCTGATCCTTGGCGCCCGCGCTCAGCGCCACGTGCGAGGACGGCCCCATGAAGCGGACGCCGGAGCGCTCGATGGCCTGCACGAACTCGGCGTCCTCGGCCATGAAGCCGTAGCCGGCAAAGATGTGCGTGTACCCGTTGGATACCGCGATCTCGATGATCTCGTGTATGCGCCGGGTCTTCTCTTCCTGTCCCGAGCCCATGTACTCGGGCACGCGATGGATGTTGTGCGGGAAGCGAAAGCCGCGCAGCTCGGGCGCCAGGCACTTGGGATAGACGATCGAGTCCTTCTCCGAGAGCAGGATGCCGTACTCGCGGATCCCCATCTCGTCGAAGACGTCCATGGCTTCCTTGCGCACGGGCCCGCGACCGACGATCAGGCACTTGATGTCGGCCAGCGACAGCGAGCGCAGCCAGGGCGAGTCGGATTCGTGGAAACGTCCGGGGCGCAGGTCCTTGTCGAGCATCACTCGAACTCCCGCTGCACGCCGGACATGGGCGAAGGCTGATACTTGCTCATCAGGTACAGAAGGTTCTTGGCCAGGACCCGGCGCGTGGTGCCCGGCATGACGATGCCGGAGACCGAGCCGAGCGAGAGGGCTTCTTTCGGGTTCATCAGCTCGCGTTCGTATTTCTGCGAGACCTGCGCCAGCGCCTGATCGCGCTCGCGCGCGGCCTCTTCGGCCGAAGCGCCGGCCTTGATGGCTGCCTGGTAGTTCTTCTGGATTGCCGTCAGCTCGTCCTTGTAGACGTACTCGCGGCCGGCCGGTCCCATCACCGCGATGCGAGCGGTCGGGAGCGCCAGCACGAGGTCGGCGCCGACGAAGTGCGAGTTGTAGGCCGCGTACGCACCGCCAAAAGCGTTGCGGATGATCAGGGTGATGCGCGGCGTGCGAACGTCGATGATCGAGTCGAGCAGCTTGCGGCCGGCCAGCACGATGCCGTTGTGCTCCTGCGCGCTGCCGGGCAGGAAGCCGGTGGTGTCCTCGATGAAGATCAGCGGGATGTTGTAGAGGTTGCAGAAGCGGATGAAGCGCGTGCCCTTGGTGGCCGCAGCGATGTCGATCTGTCCCGAGGCAACCGCCGAGTTGTTGGCGACGAAGCCGACCACGTGGCCGCCCAGGCGCCCGAAGGCGGTGATCATGTTGCGAGCGCGCTGCGGCTGGATCTCGAAGTACTCGCCGTGGTCGCAGATCTGCTGAAGGTACAGCGTGATGTCGAGCGGCGTGTTGAAGCCGGCCGGGCCCGAGAAGGTCTTGCGGAACAGGATGTCCTCCTCGACCGTGAAGCGCTCGATTGGATCGGAGGTCGGCGCGAAGGGAGCCCCGCTCTTGTTGTTGTCGGGCAGGTAGGAGAGCAGGCGGATGGCCGTGCGCAGCGAGCCGAGCTCGTCGTTGGTGACCAGGTCCACGACGCCGCTCTGACCGTGCACGCGCGGGCCGCCAAGATCGTCGGCGCTGATGTCCTCGCCGAGGACGCTCTTGACCACCCCCGGGCCGGTCAGGCCAAAGAAGGTGCCCTCGCACTGGATCATGAACGAGCCCTGGCGCGGCAGGTAGGAGCCGCCGCCGGCGTTGAACCCGAACATGCACATGATCGACGGGACCATGCCGCTGATCTTGCGCAGGGCCGTGAAGGCCTCCGAGTAGCCGTCCAGGCCGCCGACGCCGGCCGGGACAAAGGCGCCGGCCGAGTCGTTCATGCCGATCAGCGGGATGCCGTGCTCGCCGGCCATATAGATGAGGCGGGCCAGCTTGGCGCCGTTGGTGGCGTCCATGGACCCGGCCCGCAGGGTGAAGTCGTGTCCGTAGACCGCCACGTCGCGGCCCTTGACCGTGATGATCCCGGTGACGATGGAAGCGCCGTCCAGGTTGGGGCCCCAGTTGTGCCAGAACAGGTTGGGCTCGGAGTCGGTCAGGACCTTGATCCGCTCCCAGACGGTCATGCGCTGCTTTTCGTGCTGCGTCATGACGCGGCGGATGCCGCCGGAGGCGAAGGGCTTTGCGATTAGGTCGCGGCCCATGGAGAGGGCGGTGTCGTAGGGGGACGGTTGCTGGCCGGCTTTTTGCGCCGTTGGCTGGGTTTGGGTCGCGGTTGCCGGGGTTTGGGTGCCGGCGGGCGCGGAGATGGCCGCCGGGCCGGGGGCTGCGGGTGAGCCTGGCTGGGCGGCGAGCGGGTTCACGAGGGAGTACGGAGATGGTGATGACATCTTGTTACGTTCCGATGGGTTGGGAGCGCGGGCGGGCTAGCCGGCGCGGCGGCTTTTGGTAGCGGGGGCGCGGGGGGAAGTAAACGAAGATCGTCGCGGCCCGCCGTGCCTCTCCCCATGACCGAACACAGATGGACGATGGAACGACGAGTGGCATTCGTGAGCGCGTACGGCGGGGGCGGCTGGCGCGCCGAGCTCTAGATGCCCAGTCAGCCGTCACTGTTTTCCGTCGGCCGCGGGGCATTGGGCACTCGCAGCGAACGCCGCGTCAGATCGACAGGTTGAATCCGTGTTCGCAGTAGCATCCTCGGCCACGCCGCGGCACGCGACCGTCTGGGTTTGCCGTAGCACTCAGCGATATGGCATCTGCGTCCGGAGAGGCGTTCAACAACCACGGGTTCAGCGTGTGCTGCTGCGCAGCCGTCCGCTGGGCCCGTGAGATTCTGTAGGAGCAATGCGCAAATGCAGCACAACCGGTTGACGGCCGTGGGTTGGTTTACGGTTGCAGTCATCTCTGCGACTGTGTCCTCTTTGGTGGCGTATGGGCTAGTCCGAAACGTTGCCGCAGGGGTTCCCGTCGGCGAGGAGATAGACGCTTACAGCGCTATCAGAGAGCGGGGCGTATTGCGGGCGAGCTACTACGTCGGCGCACCCTATTTTGTACTCGAGCCGAACACGCTGAAGAGGAGCGGCATCTTCTATGAGGTGTTGGAAGCGGTCGGGGCGAAGTTGGGCCTCGCCGTTAATTGGAATGAAGAAGTCGGATTCGGTGACATGGCCGAGGGATTACGCCGTGGTCGATACGACGTCGTCGGGTCGGGTGTCTGGATTAGTGCTGATCGTGGTCGGCACGCGGACTTCACAGTCCCTGTCGTATTCGACGTTGTGTCAGCATACGCAAGAACCGACGATCACCGCTTTGATGGTGACATTGACAAGGCCAACGACAGCAGCATCACAGTGGCCACCATTGATGGCGAGATGGCTCAGACAATAGCAAAGATCGTGCTCCCATCGGCACATATAGCAAGTTTGCCGCAATTGACAGAATTTTCGCAGATGATCGAAGAGGTAATTTCCGGAAAGGCGGATCTGACGTTCTTGGGCTTGGCCGCCGCACGCCGTTATCAGGCAAAGAACCCTGGAAAAATCCGCAACGTCCTACCCGACAGGCCGGTTCGCGTCTTCCCTACTGCGATCATGCTGCCGCCCGACCAGTGGAGATTGAAGCGCGTACTGGACCTTGCACTGGGGGAGATGCTGGATAACGGAGAGATCGATCGAATTGTATCGAAGTACGAAGAAGTGGCGGGTTCTCACTATCGCGTGGCTGCGCCCTATCGCGCGCCGGCTGATGGCGAAGATGTTCCAGTTTCTCGTTGACCACGCGCCAGCCTTCCTCCGAGGCTTGGGCGTGACGGCTGCTTTGCTGTTTATCGGGGTCGCTGCCGGAACTGTCTTGGGCGTGGCACTGTCTTTCGCTACACGAAACTCCGGCAGGAGTAAACAATTTTTAGACGCTATCGCACTCGCTGTAGCGGCTACCCCGGCGCTGGTCGTGCTGTTTTGGTTGCACTACCCTGCTCAGCAGCTTGCCGGGGTGGTGATAGCACCTTTCTGGACGGCTTCCCTCTGTCTCGTCCTGCTCCAGGGGTTTGCCGTCTACCGCATTGCCGCCGACTCGATCTCCACGCTACCAAAACAGTATCTCCTGGCAGCTCAGGTCTGCGGCCTCGACGCTCGTACCACATTCTGGCGGATCGAGGCGCCGATTCTATTACGAAATGCGCTGCCGCGTTGGCTGGACCAAGCGGTCGTTATTCTTCACACGACCTTGTTTGCGAGTTTGATCTCTGTCGACGAAACTTTTCGAGTTGCACAACGTGTTAATGCGCGCGAGTACCATCCTGTGGCTATTTACTCGATCGTCGCGCTGCTGTTCGTCATAACGGCAGGTCCTCTGATGATCCTGTCGAAAAGGATGCAACGTTCGGTGTTCCGCGACGAGTCTGAGCGTTAACCACATGATCCGATTTTCGGCGGTAGGCAAGGCGTATAGCGGCACAACGGTGCTCCGAGATATTGACGTGCATTTTCCGCCGCACCGACTCACGGCGATTCTTGGCCCTAGCGGGTCAGGTAAATCCACACTGTTGCGGTTGGCTGCGCTCCTGGAAGCTCCAGACAGTGGGAGCGTGGAGGTGGAGATCGACGGCATTCAATTTCGCTCTGGCGGTAGCGCTGGCCCTTGGCCGTTGTTGACCTGTGTTTTTCAACGGCAGTTTCTTTGGCCACACCTCACAGTACGACAGAATGTTGAAACACCGCTGCTGCGACTTTCTGGCGCGGAGAGGCGGCGCCGGACCGATATCGTTCTGGAGCGCTTCGGGTTAATCGAATTGGCGACGCGCTATCCAAACGAACTCTCCGGCGGCGAAGGGCAACGAGTGGCTATCGCGAGAGCCGTGGCACTAGGCGCAAGAATCCTTTTGCTTGACGAGGTCCAGACTTTTCTTGATCTGATGCAGCAGGCGTTGGTTGTGGAGCTTTTGCGGAATTTGGTCGCGGATGGCGTAACTATCGTCTGTGTTACCCATTCTCTTGATTTTGCGAGGCGGTGCGCGACGTCGATAGTGGTGCTGGATGGTGGTCGAGTAGTCGAAGATGGGTCTGTAGAACTGCTGAGTGAGCCTCAATCGGCCTTTCTTCGAAGAGTGACCGGCCTGGCGTGATGAAGCGTTCCTACGAGTGCGATCTCTCCGCGTTCTGGGAGGCAGTCGCGAGCGACTATGACGTCGTTGCTGATCAGTTCCCTGCCAGGTACGCCAGGGCTGTCGATCTCGTATGCGCCGTGGGGTCCGCGGCGACGCGGAACGGCGGAGTTTTTATAGACCTTGGTTGCGGAACTGGGCGTGCCCTGGCGCGCGTGGTTAGCGCGTCTCCGTCGTCTCGCGGCGTTGGTGTGGATGCGTCGGCAGGGATGCTGAGGCTTGCGAAGGAAAGACTGTCTCAACAGGAGACTTCCCACGCTGCGCTATTGCTGCAATACGACGTTGCATCGCCGGGCCTTGTCGATGCCGTAACGCGGCATCTGCGATCGTTTTGTCGCGTGCCGCGGGTGGTGGCTGTCGCTGTTGCGTTCGTTGGCCATGATCTCTCGCCCTCGAAGCGAACGATGTTACTTAAGTCCGCCGCCCGTTTGCTCGACACCGAAGGCGTGCTTGTAGTCGCGGATTTGTTTTCGCCAGACGGCGAAGGGGAGACCCGCCTAGCTGCTTTGCGTGAACTCGACGAGGTTAGTCGGTGCTTGGATGCAACCGATTCGGGCCGACTGTCCGCCGCAGCGTCGATTTGGACTGATCACTATCGGACGCATAGCTTCGATTGGACGGTCGATAGCGTGATGGGGTTGCTTCGCCAGCAGGGTTTGGAGCAGACCAGAAAGATTTTCTTTGCAGGGCAAGTGGGTGTTGTGACCGCTGCTCGCCGGTGAGGTGCCTGTGCGCTTTGATGACCTTCTCTCCACCGTTTATCGTCGCAACGCGGCCGTCTCTTCGTCTACGCAAAGGATATCAAATCGCGGCGAGGAGCCGTTTTGCCGAGATGTATACGACTTCTTCGGACTAGCTGGGGCGACGTTCGTTGTTGCGGATAGCTTGCACCGACGGTTCATCATGCTGCAGGACGGAGTGCCAGAAGCGGCCGCGTACAGTTCGGCAGTTCGCTTTCCGATCGATGACCTGCCAGTCGAAAGCAGTTCATTCTGCTCGGAATTCAAGGAAGTCGCGAAATATAGCCGATTTTGTAATCGCATCTTTCAGATCCAACGCAGCCAAGAGGGGCTGGGGGGCTACGGTGCGAGGGGTGTCGTGCTTGCGAGACAGCCTGAGTTCTTAGCTCGGCTGGCGCCACACGCGAGGGACGCCGCGGAGGGATGGCATGATTGGCACGCGACGGGCTACATCGAGTTACTCCACGGGATCGCGGCTTGGCGGTTGCTACTATGGCTGTTGGAGCTGCATGGGCCAAGTGCCGCACTTGGAGCTGTCGTCAAACTTGTAGAGCCCCGAAGGCTCGCGCGACCACGCGTGCGCCAATATTTCGACGGAGAGTTCAGGGCACGCGTGCCAGCGGTTCTTGATGATGCTTACCCTGAAGCGTCCATAACACGGTTGGACCAAATTGCCTCCTGGTCCAGGACATTTAGTGGCGCGTATGGGAAGTGGCGAATCCTTCGGACTTCGTTGGATGGGTGGCGGGAAGGGGAGTCTCGGCTGGCAAAGGATCTCGTCGCGCTACGTTCGCTCTATCAACCGCACATGGTCAACGCCGAGATTCGGAACCTTTTGGCGGTTCGTCCTGCCGAATTTTCTACCATCGTTGCCGAATGGTTGTTGCGCCGCTGTGGCCCGGACGTAGCGCGGCTGCCGCTGGGCGCGGTTCTACTTCAACTGCATGACGCGGTAGGGGCTCCACTGCCGGCATATTATTACTACTCACTGCTGGACGGACGGCCTAAGGAGCATTTCATTGTGGCCGTAATGCGCTCCGAGCGATATCCGCTCAGGTATCATCTTGCGACGGACAAGAAGCTGCAGCAGCACACCGCCGTCGTGATTGGGCTTGCGTCACTCCACGTCGGGCCGCCGAGGGAGAATCAAGTTGTGAGACGTGGGCGATTGAAGACGTGTCTTCGCATCTGCGCTGATCGAATTGTTGATGATGTGTTTATCGACGGTCTGATCAGGTTAGAGCGCGCTTCAACAAACGAGATGACGGAACGGATTCTGCACTTGGCGCGAACGCGGCTCCGCAGAGCGTTTGTCTTGGGTAGTTTTGACAGTGTCGTTTCGTTCTTTTCCCAACAGTCGCGCGCCCTGATGCTAGTCAAGTCTCTGGTGGCCGGCGGCTCCTTTCTAAAGAGAGAAGATCGCGTTGCGGTCATCGGCGGTGGCGCGGCAGGTGTGACCGCAGCCGCCGCGTTAGCAAACTGCGATTACGGAGTCGATATCATCGAGAGGGGGGATGATGTTCTTCAGCTTCAGAAGAGCGGAGTACACAGGTTTATATTCCCCCGTATCGCCGAATGGCCGCAAGGGCATTGTCTCGACGAGGCCGCCGGCCTGCCCCTGCTGACATGGAACGCGAGTTCGGCCGACAAGGTGCTGACGCAAATTCGTCAGGGATATGACCGAATCTGCAAGATGGCTGGCAATAGATTGAACTTGCTTGCCGGTCGTCGAGTATCGAGCATCCGGGACGAGGAGGACGGCATCGTTATTACGACAGATAACGATCCGATGGGCCGCAAGTATTGCGCCGTAATCGCTGCGATCGGATACGGCCTAGACAACAAGAATGGAGGGCCGAGCTACTGGGAACCCGACACGCTATCGGAACAGCACGACGTGCGGCGGCGTGTGCTGATCGCGGGTACGGGGGATGGGGGCCTTACAGACGCGATTCGCGCGAAGCTCTCCTCTCGACCTTCCGGAGCGGGGCACCCGCATGAGCATCTACTGCGGCGGTTGGCCTCTCACCCGGGGCTCCAAGAGTTCGGCTGGCGGGCAAAGGAGCACGTTGATGGTCCGGCAATGGCGTTGCTACTCGCCGGTCTTGGTGACGAGGTTCGTCTCCAGTACGGCTACGCCGAGATATTTGAGCGTCTTCCCGGCAAGACCAAAAAAGACATCGAAGAATTTTTTCGTTCAACCTCGGCCCATAACGTTGAAGTCGTTCTGCTCGCGAATTCGCGATACTTTCTCCGGCTCGAGTCAGCACTATTGAACCGACTTGTCGTTTTCCTGCTGATTCAGTTCCGGTTGATCACGCTTCAGGTAGGGAGATTGCGGAAGCCCCGGACCTTGCCCGATGGTCGAGTCGTAGCCACGATTCTCCGCAACGGGGTGTCGGAGAAACAAGAGTATGACGTCGTCATTCCTCGCGTAGGACCTCCGCGCGATTTTTTCTCCACAAATTTGCCTTGGCTCGTTGCGAAAAACGAGATCGAGGCGCGACGGGTGGCGGCCGCTCTGCGGTTGAGCGGCTCCATAGATACCGCCACGTTTGACTACTTTCGCACGCGGTAGGGCCATCGACGTTCTCTCGTGCGAGCTCGACAACTCGCGGTTGCGGTGACGACGTCCGAAAGGCTGCGGCATCACGGGGCTATGAAAAACGCTGTCGTATCATGCGTGTGGTTGTCGCTCGCTGGGCGGTGTGCGAGTTGTTCAGCGCTAGTACCGCGTCGAACAGCTCGCACGCGTGACTAAGCCGAGATGCTCGAAGCGGCCGGGCGTGACGTTGATGTCGAGCGATGGTTGATGGCGGGCTCATAACGAGCATCCCACGACAACGGGCGTTCTTGTTTTGCTGCGAACTTGTCGGCCTCGCGCTACGTTTTTCGTCGCTTTCGAGCTAAATCTCCACGGCTGAGTTGAGTAGAATTCCGACGCATAAAGCTGCAAATGGACTACAGAGGTGGTTATGGGGCGACGGCTGCGCGCTATAGATATCTATTCTGGAGTAGGTGGTTGGGGTCTGGGGCTGAGAATGGCAGGCATTGACGTTGTGGCGGCCTATGACCACTGGCACGCTGCAAACGATACGAACTCGAAGAATAATGGGCATACGACGCAGACGGTCGATGTACGCTCCCTGCCGCTGCGGGCCTTACCAACGAACATCGATATCGTCGTCGGCAGCCCGCCCTGCACAGAGTTCTCCTTCTCGAACCGAGGCGGTAATGGTGACATCGATGACGGGCTAGAACATGTCATTAAGTTTTTGAGTATCGTTGCCTTCTTAAAGCCACGCGCATGGGCCATGGAGAACGTTCCGCGAATGGCGGACATCCTCGAAACAGAGTTGCACTCACAACGGCGCTTGGCCCGCTTCGCAAAGCTTGGGATACGTTACGAAATTTTCGATATGGCACAATTTGGTCTGCCGCAACGGAGGCGTCGGTGCATCGCCGGGAGTTTTGATTTCGATCTTCTTCGCTCGTACGCCGCCGCTACCGAAACCATCACCCTCGGGAAGGTAGTGAAGGCGCTGGGCCGTGTGCGCAATATCCGTGATCCGATCTACAACCTCTGTATTGCTCGGTCTGAGTTGCGAGACCACCTGCCCACAGATTTCCTGAACGATGAAGAATTGCGCATCAACCACGCAAGAAAGCAGTTGCATCCCGTTTATAATGATATGCCATTTCCAGATCCCCTGGATCGCACTGTTCGCACCATCACGGCCGTGTGCACCAGAGTCTCACGGGAGAGCATCATCATCGAAGATCCGCCCCACAGCGGCCGCGTCCGTCGCCTTACCATCCGCGAAAGAGCGTGCATGCAGGGCTTCCCGGTGAACTTCCAGTTCTACGGCGACAGCTATGGGTCAAAGCTTCGCATGGTCGGGAATGCGGTGCCGCCGCTTTTTGCTCTCTATATAGGGCAGGCCTTTCGCGGAGTTCCGAGGCGCAAAATCCGCCGCCCAGCGCAAGCGATCGCAGCGTTCGGAGCGCCGACCATGCCATCAAAAGATGTGCTCCCTGACAGGCGTCGCGCGTCCTATCCGTGGGAGCGAACGTTTTGCTTCGCTATACCAACTCTGCGGATGAAAAGCGGCGTCCGGTGCGAACTGCGAAACGTTCAGAAGTCCAACATGATCGGCTGGAAGATCGCTCTTGTGTTCGGAACTCCGAGATTCATCTACGAGCTCCCCTTCGACCCGTCTCTGTTTGACCGTATGTTGCCGTGTTTAGCGGACCGGACCGCCGCTAAGCTAAAGACCAGATTGGACAGTGTCCGAACGCTTATCCGTACCGCCGATGTTGCGCATATGCAGGACGTGTGGAGCCATCGCGGGCCTGGGGGTCTACGGCCGTTCACACTAATCGATAAGTTGAGTGATGCCGCACAGGACGTCATTGACCTGCTCGCACGAAACGAAGCACTAGCGCGGCAGATTCTCGCGGCGAGCCTCGATAAGTCGTTTGGTCGCAAGTCGAAGACGCTGGCCGGTGCGGCGAAACTATCAAGGAACGCGCCTGTAGTGCTCGCTGGGATTTTAATAGGAACTGTCGCCAACGTCGAGTTCGCTCGACATGGAATGCAACCCCATCCTGATTTGCGTATGCGTCGCCCAATGGTTCGCGTCCGACCGAAATTAAAGCGGGCAGCTCACGGCTGAACGCCTGCGCCAAACGCAGCGGAGCGTAGAAATAGGCACGAGACCTATTAAGTCCGTTTGGGGACGAAGAAGGCTAGTGCTCCTCCGTTAGGAGCTTCTTTAATCGGGCCCAGCTTTCTTCCGGCAGTTGCTTAATGATGCGTACGAGCTTCTCGTCCCCACTGGCCATGACCAACTTGCGCACCGACTCAGCCATCGCTTCCCCCTCTTGGACATCCGCCTCCTCGACGTCCATTCCCCGAACAATCGCGCCTGCGCGGAGGGCCTCATCAAGTGTTAACACGAAATTAGTCCCGAAATTTTCACCACAATGCTGGCACGTTCTTGCGTTCAGTGTGTTGAGGCCTGTGCATTTCGGGCATGGTTTGAAACGCGCCGGCGTTTTTGGGAATTCGAAGCCGCAGACCTCACAGAATTGCGCTCCAACAGGCGCTTCCGTCGTACATGAAGGACATTTTTTCGTCTTTGGTGAGCCTTTCTCCTCCCTAGCCGCGGACGACATTTCTTCCTCAACGCGTCTTGCGAACATTTCAAGGATGTCGAAGGACGGCATAATTACGTAGGCGCGCGTATCGTCGTCAGGTCCAGTCGTGCGCACGACCCGGCCGATGGCTTGCCGGAAGGCAAGTTCAGTAAGCGCATTCGACAAGTAAATAAGGACTCGTAGGCGGGGTATGTCAACGCCTTCGGAGATCATGGCAACCGAAACCAACCATCGCTTATCCGTGTGCCGGAAAGCGGAGATACGCGTTTCAGCGTTCTGCATCTGGCTGTGAACGATCGTCGGTGCTTCGCCTTCCATCCGCTCCAGCAGTTCCGCCATATACTTCGCCATCTCAATGGACGGAGCGATAACTAATCCTCCGGCATTGGCCATGCGGTGCCGGAGGTCGTTCAGCTTGTCGCTGGCCCATGCCACCATTGTCGCTTGGTAGCCGTCAATCCGCGGCGTACGGTTGTCAGCCTCGTACTGCGGCGTGCGAGCCAGATGGTAGAAGTCGAGCGCGCGCTGAAGGCCCGGGATTCGGGCCAGCGTGGGCGTTAGCGTTGCGGATTGCTTGCTGGTCACCACCACGTGCTCACCTCCTTCAAGATCGACAGTGAATCTGCCTTCGTGGCGGTGGAATGTCGCTGGACGGCAATAGCCGAGGTCGACGGCCTGTCCATAAGTCAGTGTGTACGTTCCTTCTTCTGGATGGTCGATCGTTCCACTGTCATCGTACGCAAGCCAAACCGACGGCTTCGCATCGGAGCGGATCGGCGTTCCAGTAAGAACCAGCACGTACTCCGCATTGGCGAACGCGGAATCGGCACTCGTTCCCCATACCGCCGAAACAGCGGCGTGATGATGTTCGTCGCAAATGACGAGAACGCGACTGCTATTGCAGACAGCCTGAAAGGCGTCTTGCAGGTCTTGTATTGCCGCCCAAGTTGCGCAGACATCGAACTCGATCGAGTCGTCCGCACCCGTGACTTTGCCCATGAACCGGTCAGTTACCAGGTGAAAATCCTTGCCCCATTGCCGCACCACCTCGACACGAGGAGCGACTACGATTACGCGATCAATCAAACCTCTGTCGATGAGTTCCTTGGCAATAGCGCACGCAGCAATGGTCTTTCCGGCTCCCGGAGCCGCATTGATGAGGAAGTGCTTGTCCTCCGCCCTCTCGACCAACCACTGAATAGCCTTTGTGAGCGCCTGCGACTGCCATTCACGAAGCTGCATAAGTTTTGCTCCCTTCTTAAGATTGCAACGTGCACAAAGTGCCTGGCCATTTTGCACGATTGTTGGACCGGAGCGGCTGAAAGGCGTGATGTGGTCCGCGTGGAAACTCTGCCGAAGCCGCACTCCGCACTGGCCGCAGCGGCCGCCGGCGATGAGCGCAAGGATTCGACGTTGGCGTGCTGAGAAGAACCGTCTCAACGACTGACCCAATACTCCGTCAGCATTATCTCGCGTATCGGAAGATTTGGTGGGGGCTTTAGTGTTGCATGCCTGTTCACCCGCACCATTGCCGTTGCATAGGGCACGTCGCGCTTCTCAATCTTGATCCTCTGCTTCTTCATCTCGTAGACGAGCTCCGGCAGATTCGAGACGCCAAACAGGATCAGTGCCTCCAGCCGCGTCAGCGGATTCCCGGCAAGTAGATGCTCCCGTGCTGCTGCGTTCAGTCCCTTCGCATGCATCAATGCCATCATCGACCTTCAACAAGTTGCGTTTAGTGGTTGGCGAACCCTGCTCCCACGCAAGCTGGGGGCGCCAATGTGGCCCAAGAAAGGTTTCGATCCGATTCCTCAACGTAGCAGATTCGAGTGGGTCAAGCTCATCGAGGCCAAAATTGCGTCGCGCTTCGAATTCGAGAATGCGCCACCCTCCATCTTGCATAGCTTCATCGATAGGAAGCGCAAGAAAGCCACGGTCCTGCGTGCGTTCGTTAGACCTGTCGAGTTTGTCAGCATCAGATTCATAGGATTCGACGATGAGATTCGCGAGAACGAGTAGCTCCCCGGCGGACGCGTTAAGTCCCGCAGTACTCCGAAGTTCAGCGTATATGAGGCGGAGGCGATCGGTACGTCGCATCGGTCCAGAGTCTAAGCGTAAACGAACTGCATAATCCTTCCCACCTCTCCCGTCGGTCAAGACCCGTGTGTCGCTCTCCCGCTACCTGTCGATGATCACCGTCATTCCGCCCGCGTTGTTCAGGAGCATTCCCCCTGCTTCCCGCGAGGTGTGACCGTGGCGTTTGTGCCTAACGTTGCCTCTTCTGTCTAACGCGCCGCCGTCGTCGGATGCCGATTTTGGCAGCTACCCTGGTAGCGGCCGGACGGCCGATCGTCGCTCCTACTTCGTTTGTGGAGGTCACTTGGCAGCTCGCTGGGCATAGGCTGCAGATTTTCGCGCGATTTGCGGCTTCTGCCTGGCGCGATAGGACTCACCTTCGATCGTCAGGTCGTAGGAGGCGCTGGCGAAGCGGTCGATGGCGGACTGCGCCCTGAGCGGATCTGCAAAAAGTGCGTGCCATTCGGCCGGATCGCGGTTGGAGGTAATGACGATCGAACCGGCCCTGTGCCGCTCAGTGAGGACCTCGAATGCATCGCGACTCTCGGTCGTGTCCATGACGTCCAGGGCAAAGTCATCGATGATCAGCAAGTCCGGCGCGAGCAGACGGCGCAGCTCGGCGTCGTAGGAGTTGTCGAGCCTGGCGTGCCGCAGCGCCTTGAGCATGCGGTCACCTCGTACGACGAGCGTCGAGATACCGCGCCTGGTCGCGATGTGGCCGAGCGCGTGTGCCAGATGCGTCTTGCCGACGCCGGCTGGGCCGACCAGAGTCAGGTTCTGGTGCGCTTCGACAAAGCGCAGCGTTACGATCTCGGCGAGCAGCTCGCGGTCGTATACGACTGCAGCGGTATCGTCCCAGGCTTCCATGCGCATGTCCTGGTCGAGGCCGGCGCGGTCGGCGCGGAACCGCACGGGTTACTCTGGCGGCGATTGCTCTCGTCACTGAGCACCACGAGCAGGAAATCCTGGTGCGGCATCTTGCTCGTGCGGGCCTGGGCAAGTCGCTCCGGCAGCGTGTCGAGCAGGCGTGACAGACGCAGGCCCTTGAGCACGGTCCTTAAGTCCTTGGATATGACATCACTCACGACTCGGGTTCTCCTTTGCGGCTGCGACGCGACTTCAGCGGCAGCGCGTACTGGGCCGGGTCGCGCAGGTAGCGCGCGATAGGAATGACGGTGGCTCGTTTCGGTGTCGTGGCGGGCGGCGGCGGTGACGGCTGCTCGAGCATGCGCCGCAGGCGCCGGACGTCGATCATGTCGAACGTGATTGCGATCCCGCAGACTTCGGCCACAGCGTCGGCTCCGTACTTGGTGACGAGCGAGAGCAGCCCTCTGACCTGCCGCATGCGCGCCCACGGCAGCGGAGATTCGAGCAACAGGCTTGCGTACTGGCCTATGACTGGTCCGTGCTCTGCCGCCTGCGAGCGCAGGAAGTCGACGTCGCGCATTGCGTAGGCCGTTTTCTCCGGGGGAAAGTCCGCCGCGTCGATCGACTTGTGGCCGGGCTCGACTCGGCTGTGGACCTTGACGACGCGTCCCCGATCGTAGAAGCGCACGGTCTTGGAGTCGGCGCGCGCACGCAGCTTCATACCGATGTACTTGGTCGGCAGGCTGTAAAGGCCTCGTGCGACCGAGGCCAGGTGGTCGGCGGGCACCTTCGGATCGCACCACAGCGGGATGTCGTAGGGCGACTCGGGCGCAGGGAGCAGGCATGACTGCTCCACGGCCAGGAAATGCTCCTTGGGCATGCGGCCGGTCGAGCTGTGGCGGCGCATGCCGTACTCGTGCTCGCACCACAGGAGCCCGCGGTCACGAGCCGCGGCCAGGTCGCGGATCACTTCGCCCGCGTAGCAGTCGTCGCGCACGTCGCGCACACTTCGCGTCCTTTCACCCGACGACAATTACTTCTTTCAGTTCCTGCAGTCCCGAACCGCCTGGCGGTCGGCAAGCTGATTCCGGCTGCCGCAGCCGCCGCTTCCTCGCTTTGCCCCTGCTTTCGCCGTCGTCTCAGGAGCTTTACCTGCATGCGACGGCATTGGGCCACTTCGCCGATCGCACGACAGGCGGGCGGCGATGCGTGATCAGCGGGCGCAAGGCCCAGCCGGCCGCCCGCCCGCACGTCCCGTGTGCGAAGAGCCAAGGACAAAGGCCGCGTCGACTTCACGGTCAGCTGTTCCTTGGTCCGGCCGCCCGCTCGACATCGCACAGCCGGTAGCTTCGGCCCGAGATATTGAGCACCTTCGAGCGGTGCAGCAGGCGGTCGAGGATGGCGGTTGCCAGGACCTCGTCACCTGCGAAGAGCTCAGGCCACTCGCGGATGCCCTTGTTCGTCGTAATCAGCGTCGAGCCGCGCCCGTAGCGGTGGGCCACGAGGCGGAAGAACAGGCTGGCCTCCTGGCGGCTCATGGGTTCGAAGCCCATCTCGTCGATGATGAGCAGCGCCACCTTTATGTGCTGTCGCTGACGCAGCTAGCGCGACACGCCATCCTCGCCGTAAGGCGACAGCCAGTTTCGCGCACCCTCTGACCTGACGCCGCGGCGGCCTCCGGCCAGATTCCCGCATCCGCGGGAGGTGGCTGGGCGGTGAAGCTGGGCGTCGACGCGAGGGTAACGAGGAGGCATCTGGCAGAGTTGGGGACGGGCAGCCGGCAGATCGCACGGCTGCTGGGCGTCTCCGAGAGCACGGTCCGCTATCACCTGGCCCGGCAGGCCGCCGGCGCCAGCGACCGGCGCGCCGACCAGCCGCAGCGCGCCGCAGGCGTGGCCGAAGCGATCACGCAGTACGTGGAATC